>JAZNNV010000069.1:0-3715 GCA_045580465.1 Faecousia sp. | reverse complement strand
CAACCACCACGGTGATCGTCTCTCTGGACTACCGCTCCATTTATTCTAACCCCGACGAGGAGGCCAAGGAGCTGAAGGGCGTCGAGGAGGGCGGCGTGATCCCCACCACCGAGGTAAGCACCAAGGAGAACCTGATCAGCCTGACCAAGCGGGGCAGAATGCTGGTGGCTTCCTATGAGGCGCTGCGCTTCCAGAAGCTGGATCTGTTTGGCGTGATGCTGCGCCAGATCGGCGCCCACATTCAGCAGCAGCAGCTGGCGGATGCCGTCAATGTGATCATCAACGGCGACGGCAACGACAATGCCGCTACTCAGTACACCATCGGCACCAGCTCCATTTCCGGCAGCAAGGGTACGTTGGGATACAATCAGATGGTGGAATTCTGGGCACAGTTTGATCCCTACACCATGAATACCATGCTCTGCTCCAACGCGACCATGACCGCCATGCTGAAGATCCCCGAGCTGCAGAATCCTCTGACCGGTCTGAACTTCCAGGGCACCGGCAAGCTGACCACGCCTCTGGGTGCGCAGCTGCACCGCACCGGCGTGGTTGCGGACGGTGTGATCATCGGTCTGGACAAGCGCTATGCGCTGGAGCTGGTTCGTGCCGGCGATGTGATGGTCGAGTACGACAAGCTGATCGACCGTCAGCTGGAGCGTGCCGCCATCACCTCTATCTCCGGCTTCGGCAAGATCTGTGACGGCGCTGCAGCCGTTCTGAATGTATGACGCTGACCGAACAGATCTATGCTCAGGCAATGGTGCTGACTCAGGACTCCTGCGATGAGAAGCTGCAGCTGCTGGAAATTCTCTGCCGCAGCGCGGAAAATTCTCTGCGGGAGAATCTGCGCGACGGCGTAACGCCGGAGGACTGCAAGGCGGATTTTGTGGCGGCGGCGAGTCTGTACGCACTGGCGGCCATGTCCGAGATGGACGAGCTGACGCAGCTCAGCCAGATCAAGGCAGGTGACCTGACTCTGCGCCGGGGCAGCACGAACAGTGCTGCCTGCTGCCTGCGCTATCAGGCGGAAATGATGATGAAGCCTTACATGAAGGATCGGTTTTCCTTTCAGGGGGTGTGAGTATGCGGCGCATGATCGAGCGCATTTTTGAAAAATACGGCACACCCATGCTGCTGCGTGGTTTTGACGGCGACGTCGTTTTTCGCGGCTTTTTGCAGCACACCGGCTCGCTGGGGTGGAAGAACATGCAGCCGGTCTACTCCCCGGTGGGAGAGGTTCCCCGGGGGCAGTATCTGCTGATGCTGCCACTGGAGCCGCTCCTTGAAAAGGGTGACGTGCTTCAAAAGGATGGTGTTTGGTATACCGTGCGCCGTGTGGAGAAAATGTGGCACGGGGAGGAAGCGGTCTACCGCTGGTGTTT
Source organism: Faecousia sp. (assembly GCA_045580465.1). Taxonomy (GTDB): domain Bacteria; phylum Bacillota; class Clostridia; order Oscillospirales; family Oscillospiraceae; genus Faecousia. The sequence goes on along the minus strand of JAZNNV010000069.1, from coordinate 2,330 downwards.
GTGTGAGGAAGGAGGCGGCACGGGAACGTGGGGAAGTCAATCCTGAATACAGTTCTTGATCTGCTGACAGAGGGCGGCATATCGGCAGCGCCGGCGCAGCCCGGTGGGAATATGCCGGCTGTCCACACAAGCGTGGCGGCGGTCAGCATCGGAAGGGTGGACACCGCAAAGGAAACGGCAACGGTGCTGGTAGAGGTGGTTTCGCCCATGAAAAACGGGGCGAAGCAGTGTCAGGACAAGGCGCTGAAGGTCTGCGACATCTTGAGCGCCGCAGGTGCGGAATGTGTGCAGAGTGGCTGCAGTTTTGACAGCCGGGCAGCGCTGTTCTGCGTGCCGGTGACGGCACTGTTTCATGGCAAAGCAACGGCAGATGACTGGATTCCCAAGGAAGAACCTGAGGAAATTCCCAAGGAAGTGTGGACGATTTCTGCAGACGGTCAGACACTTTTGCAGGTGCGCAGCTTTTCCGCAAAGCAGGCGGTGGATCTGCAGTATAAGACCCTTGCGGATGCGCCGTGGGAATTTACGCTGGAAGAATTCTTCCCTGCGGGAACGCAGGAGCCTGCAGAGCTGCAGGAGCCCTTTTCAGTGCAGGTTTCCGGGCAGGTTTTTTCCGGCTGCACCCTGACGGAGCGCCGGCGTGTGTACACGGAGCAGGGCATCGAGCAGGTGAGAAAGGGCATCGCCACGACGTGGAGCGTGGAGTGATCCCCCTGTAATTGAATCACAAGGACGTACCCCCTCGTGCAGCGCACGAGGGGGTATTTTGTTTGGCTTGTCAAAGCTGTCTTTTTGTGTCATAATGTTTGTAGAAAATTTCTGAAAAATTTTTTCTTGTACTGCAATAAAATGATGGTCTTGAGGATTATTAGGGTGAAAGGAGGGCTGCGCCATGCTGCGAAATCGAAGAATTTGGAGGACACGACCCAAAGTTCCTACCCTTCGAGAGTAGGTGTTTGAAAGGATGGTAAATATGTATAGGAAATATTTTTTAAGTGCAATACTTATCTTGGCACTGACTATATCCCTCTTTGCCGGATGTCAGGTGCAGAACGTGGATGTGCCGAGTGATCCAACGGAGCCTTCGGCGTCATCCCAACCGACAGAACCCACTGAGCCTTCGAGTGAAGCGACCGACCCGACAGAAAGTACCGTATGTCCCCGTACCATCGAGTATTTCAAGTCCTATTTGACACCCCATATGACATACAGTGAAACGCTGGAGGTATTAGGTCGTAATGACAAGAATGTAAGCCCTACTGATAATCACGCCCGAAGAGTCTGGTATTTGGAAGATGATTATCGTTTGGAGGTTTACTTTTTTCCTGTTGCAAATGAATATATGTATGAGTATTTCGCAACAGTACCGACAGATGCCACGAATCCGGATGGAACAGCTAATGATGGCCAGTATTATCTTGGAGAATGGTACTATCATATGGAGGCTTGCATCGCATACCTCTACGAGGGAGAACAATATGACAAGATGGAAGTTTGGTTTGATTATGGCAACCCTTGGTTGACGGAAGAAGCTTCGTAAACAACCAACAAAAGGAGAAACATTATGCGCAAATCAAAGCTGATCTTTATCGTGTTACTTGCTGCGCTCATCCTCGCTCTCTTAGCAGGTTGTCAGGCGCAGAATGCGGATGTACCGACAGAACCTTCGGCGTCTTCTCAGCCTACTGACCCGACAGAACCTTCCGAAGATGTTACTGACCTGACGGAAACTTCCCAAGCAACAGAGCCAACAGAACTTTTACCTCTTACGGTGGAAACGGTTAAGGCTTATCTAAAACCCTATATGACTTACGAGGAAGTAAAGGCTTTGTGGGGACCCATGCACAGTTATCATGCAAATGACTTTTATCAAAGACACGCATATTGGCGTTTGGATGACGGTTCTATCTTCGCAATAACCTTTTGTACTACAGAAACGTGTAGTTGGGAGCAATATCTTGAACTGCATCCTGTCTCCAGTGACGAAGAGATGATAAACAGAATGCAGTCTTGGATCGATCATATGGCAGCTTATGCGGCAGGTATTTGGGTGGAAGTGCCTGGCTCTTTGGCATGGAATGAGGTCGAAGAGTTGTTCGATTACGGATATAAGTGGGGAACAGAAGAATAACATGAACTACGCCGCACCCGGTTTTCCGGGTGCGGCTTTTGCTTCGTTCGGGTGGGGCTTGGCAAAAATATGGAAATCTTGTGAATCTTTTATTCTTCCCCTTGCGTTTGCGCCGTTTTTGCGTTAACATATATGCATAGAGAACGAAACACCACATTTATGAAAGGGATGTATCCATATGATCAAGGTTGATATTTCC
>JAZNNV010000068.1:0-6474 GCA_045580465.1 Faecousia sp. | reverse complement strand
GCCTGATATGGACGAACAGATGCTGCTTCAGCTTTTGAAGAAGCGCAGAAGCAGCACACTTTTAACGGATGAATTGTTTACGGGGATCCTCCACAACCGTCTTGGACGTGTCCTGACTCAGACAGCGGGTATCCGTGCCGGCATTCCCATCAACACACTTCGTGATGATGAGCTCAGCACAGCGGTTGAAGCCGCAAAAGCGCTGGATGTTGGGATCACAGAGCCGCTTGGCATGGAGCACGCGCAGGTCACGGCAGGTGGCGCTCTTACCGACGAATTTGATCCGCAGACTATGGAAAGCCGCCTTGTTCCCGGGCTGTTTGCCTGCGGCGAGGTCTTGGACATTGATGGCGATTGCGGCGGCTACAATCTGCAGTGGGCGTGGAGCTCAGGGCGACTGGCGGGCAAGAACGCGGGGGTGGAGAAATGATCCGAATCCGTGATATTTCCATGCCGCCGATGCATGATCCCAACCAGCTGCTTTTTGAAGCGGCGCGACTCTTGAAGATTACCGGCTCGAAGCTCCGCAAGCTGAAGATCGTTCGCCGTTCTATCGATGCCCGTTACAAGCCGGATGTGCGGATCATCTATACTGTGGATGTTGCAGTCGACGGAAATGAACAGAAGATCCTGAAGTTTTCCGGGTGTAAAAAGGCTGCCATTGCGCCGGTTTCGTACTACAAAGTACCTGTCTGCCATGTGCAAGCGCAGAGCCGCCCGGTCGTCGTCGGTTTTGGTCCTGCGGGTATGTTTGCTGCTTTGGTACTGTCCATCGCAGGACTCCGTCCCATCGTTTTGGAACGGGGTGAGGATGCTGAAACCCGTCATAAAAAGGTGCAGCATTTCTTCGCAACCGGCGAGCTGGATACCACATCAAATGTCCAGTTCGGCGAGGGCGGTGCAGGTACTTTTTCCGACGGAAAGCTGAACACCGGGGTCAATAACCCCCGCATCGGCTGGATCTTGGAGCAGTTTGTGGCTGCCGGCGCACGGGAGGACATTCTCTATGATGCCAAGCCCCATGTGGGGACAGATGTGCTGCTTCAGGTTGTCCAAAATATTCGGCAGCGCATCATCTCTCTCGGTGGTGAGGTGCGTTTTAATACAAAGGTGACCGGCTTGATTTGCAAGGATGGCTGCATCAAGGGTGTGCAAATGGAGCAGGCGGAAGTTTACTCCGATCATGTGATCCTTGCCATCGGTCACAGCGCCCGGGATACCTTCCGTATGTTGGAGCGTTCCGGCATCGATATGGAGGCAAAGCCCTTTTCCATGGGCGTGCGGATCGAGCAGCTTCAATCGGTGATCGATCAGACACAGTACGGCACCAATGCGCTTCCGCTGCCGCCTGCGGATTACAAGCTGGTCCGTCATCTGGAAAATGAAACCGTCTATACCTTTTGCATGTGTCCCGGCGGTCATGTGGTCGCCGCGGCATCGGAGGAGGGAAAGCTTGTTACAAACGGCATGAGCAACGCAGACCGCGACGGCGAAAATGCCAACGCAGCGGTGCTTGTAAGCTTGAATCCGAGTGATTTTCCTTATCCCGGCGCGCTGGGCGGCATGCTTTGGCAGGAAGAACTGGAGCAAAAAGCATTTGCTTATTCCGGCAGCTTCCGCGCTCCGGCGCAGCTGGTTGGTGATTTCCTGCAAAAAAAGGCGAGTACCGGCGCTGCATCGGTGCAACCTACTTATCGACCGGGTGTTGTGTGGTGTGATCTTCACGATATTCTTCCTGAAACGATCACCACGGCGCTTCGGACGGCACTTCCGTTGATGGATCAAAACCTGCGTGGTTTTGCAGCCCCGGATGCGGTTTTGACCGCGCCGGAGACAAGAAGCTCCTCGCCGGTGCGCATTCTGCGTGGTGAGGATCGCCAATCCGGGCTGTGTGGACTATATCCTGCCGGCGAGGGCGCAGGCTATGCCGGTGGCATTATGTCCGCGGCGATTGACGGCATGCTGTCCGCGGAAGCGATCATCATGCAGATGGAGGGGATGGAAAATGGATGAAAAAATGATCCGCAGACAACTGAAAAAGAAGATGGGCGTTACCGGCTGGTCGCTGCTTCTTTACTCCCTTGTCATGAATGTCTGCGTTATTGCAGCTGTGATGGTTCAAACGGTGGTTCTTTCACTGCAGGGCAGCATGCCGGAAGGGGACGCGCTTGAACAGATCATCTTAGGCAATGCGTGGGGCTATCTCATCGCCTGCGTTATTGCTCTTCTGCTGATTATCATCTGGAAAAAGCCGCATTTCCTTTTCAGCGAGATCTGGCAGAAAGAGAAAGACCTCAATCCGAAAACCTTCTTTGCGCTGTTGGTGGTCTTTCTCGCGGCGCAGGGCGCATTTCAGCTCTTTGCGAACATACTGGAGTTTGTTTTCAATCAGTTCGGTTTCTCTGTGCTGCAGTCTATCGAGGCAGCTTCCGTCGTCCCTGATACCCTGAGCATGTTCTTGTATGTGGGACTGTTTGCCCCCATTGTGGAGGAGATCATCTTCCGTGGCTTGCTGCTGCGCCTGATGCGCCCCTATGGCAAGACCTTTGCGATCCTGACATCCGCATTTCTTTTCGGAATGTTCCACGGCAACATCGTGCAGTCGCCCTATGCCTTCCTTGTTGGACTTATCCTCGGCTACATTACTGTCGAATACTCCATCGGTTGGGCGATGGTGCTGCATATGGCGAACAACCTGATCCTTGGCGATACCTTCTCCCGCATATCCCAGCTTTTGCCGCAGGGCACGGGTGATGTGCTGTTTGCTTTTCTGATCTGGGGCTGCTTGATTGCCGGAATTGTAATTTTGATCGTCAAGCGCAAGGAAATCAAAGCCTACCGCATGGAAAATCCCATTCATCCGTGGTGTGTAAAATCTTTCTTTGGCTCCGGGGGTGTGATCTGCTTCACCATCGTTATGGCACTTACCATGCTTGCCGGCATAACATTGCTTTGATATGAGAAACTCAGCACCCGATGGGTGCTGAGTTTTTACATATGCAGCAGTATGATCAGTATAATATGCACAGCCAAAATTACGGGAAGCCCCATGGAAAAAAGGGGATGCTGCGTTTTATGTCGAAAAAGTGACATGCCGAGTGTCGCACCCAGACTTCCGCCGATCAGCGCAACGCCGAGCAGGGTGCGCTCCTTGATCCGCCACTTCTTTTTCTGTGCTTTTTTCTTGTCTGCAAGCATAAGAAAGAAGGAAACTGCATTGATTATAAGCAGGTAAAGGTAGAGTAGTTCCATAGCATTCCTTTCGGGAGGTTCGTAAATGAAAAAGCTTTTGGTGATTCTTGTGTTGATGCTTCTGTTATCGGGTTGTGCAGAGGATGTGTTTGAAACGATCGGTGATCCCAATGACATTGAGGTGATGGCAACACCGGCAACGGTGCTTATTGACCTTCCGTCCTCAGCGGCATCGCCGGTGATGGAAGGCGCATCGGGAAAGCTCTATTTCTGTGACGGCTATGAGCTGATGGTCGAGACCTTCGACTCCGGCGATCTGAATGCCACCCTTCGCAATCTGACCGGCTTTTCGAAAAACGAGCTGCAATTGATGGAAACCAAGCGCTGCGGTGTAGCTTGCTATGAAGGCACATGGTCTGCTGCAGGTGACACCGGCGATCAGGTAGGGCGCGTCATGGTGCTAAATGACGGAAATTACCATTATTGCGTCAGCTTTATCACCGATGCGGACAATGCGGCAAGCTGTGCTGTTGAGTGGCAAAGTGTGCTGGATTCCATTGCGTTGGCGGAAAGTTGAGCTTAACTCTCACGGGATGTTTCCCGTGAGAGTTTTTTCGTGGAATTTGGACAGTCTAATTCTATCACATTTTGTCGCTTTCGCAAAGAAGAATTGCAATTATTTTGAAATTGTGCTATTCTATTGCAAAAGGAGTGATATTTATGCGATATATCGGTTGTCATCTGTCCGCCTCCGGCGGCAATGTAGCCATGATCAAAACAGCACTTTCCATTGGGGCGAATACCTTTGCCTTTTTTACCAGAAATCCCCGTGGATCAAAAGCAAAGCCTGAAGATCCGGCGGACTGTGCAGCTGCAGTCGAAATGCTGAAGCAGCATAGCTTTGGTCCGCTGGTTGCCCATGCCGCCTACACGATGAATTTGTGTACCGCCGACCCGGAAGCCCGCGCCTTTACCGCAAGTGTTCTTGCAGACGATTTGCGCCGCATGGCGGCTCTGCCGGGCAATCTTTATAATTTCCATCCCGGTTCTCACGTGGGGCAGGGCATGGAGACCGGCATTTCCCAGATCGTGGACGCGCTGAAAAAGGCGTTGGAGCCGCAGTATCCCGTCACTGTTCTGCTGGAGACTATGGCTGGCAAGGGCAGTGAGGTGGGCGGACGCTTTGAGGAGCTGCGTGCGATCATCGACGGCATCGGCAGCGATCAGGTGGGCGTTTGTCTTGATACCTGCCATATCTGGGACGGTGGCTATGACATCGTCAATGACCTTGACGGCGTGCTTGCCGAATTTGACCGGGTGGTGGGCATTGACCGCCTGCGCGCGCTGCACCTGAACGACTCGAAGAATGTTCACAACAGCCACAAGGATCGTCATGAGTGTATCGGTGACGGCAATCTTGGACTTGCGACCTTTGAGCGGATCATCAATCATCCGCTGCTGGCAGGCATCCCGATGATCCTCGAAACACCCAACGAGCTGCCCGGTTATCAGAAGGAGATCGCGCTTCTGCGGGGGATGGAAAAGTAAATCATTCATTTTTACAAAGGAGGTGGGCAGGATGGATCTGAACCAAATATTTCCCGATGCTGCGCAGACCTTTGTGATGGTCTATCAGGCGATTTTGCGCTATCTTGCCCCCGGACTTGTCTTTTTTATTCTGTTTCGCTGTGTGAAACCGCTGGTAACTTTCCGTCGTGATCCTGAGATCTGGGCGTGGCTTTGCCTTGAAGACGGGACAAAGCTGCCGATCACCCATTGGGAAAATGTCATCGGTCGTCACAAACGAAGCGATGTGATTGTGGATGTTCCGACAATTTCAAAAAGCCATGCTGTCCTGACCCGTTATGACGACGGCAGCTGGACCATTGCCGATGCCGGTTCCAAAAATGGTGTTCGCGTCAACGGCGAATTGACGGAGATGTCGGAGCTGGATGAAAATGATGTGATCAACATCGGCGGCATCAACATGAAGCTCATGCCCATGAATACGCGCCAGAAGGGTCGTCTTGCCCAGCTTCGCACCAATGCGGCAAAGCCCCTTGCAAGCATCGGAAATCTTCTGCTGCTGACTGCCTTTCAGCTGCTGTGTGCGGCAAGCTATCTGATGTGTCTGGATGCAAAATACGCAGTTGGTGTGCTGACCGGCTTTGGTGGCATCTTTGTCTGCCAATGGCTGCTGCTTGGCTTCTATCTGCTGATCAGAAAATCCTCCTTTGAGGTGGAAACGCTGGCATTTTTGCTCTGTACGCTGGGTATGGCTGCCGTCGCTTCGGTCAAGCCGGAGGAAATGGTCAAGCAGATGGTTGCGATGGTGCTGGGTCTTGCGGTATTCCTGACGATGGGTTGGGCGCTACGGGATCTGGAAAGAGCCAAGAAAATGCGCTATGTTGCGGCTGTTGCCGGTGTGTTACTGCTCATCATCACACTGGTTTTCGGTAAGGAATACAACGGCGCAAAGAACTGGCTGATCATCAGAGGTATGTCCTTTCAGCCTTCGGAGCTGAGTAAGGTCTGTTTTGTCTTTGTGGGATCTTCCGCGATGGATCGCATCCTGACAAAGCGCAACCTGATTTTCTTCATTGCCTATACGATCGTCATCTGCGCATGTCTTGCTGTCATGAACGATTTCGGCACGGCACTGATCTTCTTTGTGGCATTTTTGCTGATCGCGTATCTTCGCTCCGGCAGCGTGGGTACGATCGCCCTTGCCTGCACATCCCTTGGCTTTGCGGGCGTGCTGGCACTTCGTCTTGCGCCCCATGCAATGCGCCGCTTTACAAACTGGCGGCATATTTGGGATGATCCCCTCGGCGCAGGTTATCAGCAGACCAGAGCCTTGATGTGCATTGCTTCCGGCGGACTGTTTGGTCTTGGTGCCGGAAACGGCTGGATGCGACGCATCTTTGCTGCAGATTCCGATGTGGTTTTTGCAACGATCTCGGAGGAATGGGGCATTTTGATGGCTGTGATGCTGGTGATTGCTGTGATCGCCATAGGATTATTCGCCCTGCGTATGGCGGCACTGGGGCGCAGCAGCTTTTATACCATCGGCTCCTGCACCGCAGCGGGCATTCTGATTGTGCAGACCATATTCAATGTTCTTGGTACAGTGGATGTGCTTCCGTTGACGGGTGTCACATTCCCGTTTGTTTCCAATGGCGGATCCAGCATGATCGGTGCATGGGGACTGCATGCCTCTATCAAGGCGGCGGAGACAAGGCAAAAAGCCAGATTTGCGGTCAGGCAGACAAAGGAAGGAAG
>JAZNNV010000067.1:0-6768 GCA_045580465.1 Faecousia sp. | reverse complement strand
CCGTCCATGACGCCGTTGACGTTAGAAGTCTCACAGCCGGTGCGGGAGTCCTTGACCAGGGTGTAGGGCATGAAAACATAGTTACGGATCTGGGAGCCCCACTCGATCTTCTGCTGCACGCCCTTGATGTCAGCGATGTTGGCAAGATGCTCACGCTCCCGGATCTCGACAAGCTTACTGCGCAGCATGCGAAGACAGGTTTCCTTGTTCTGGAACTGGCTGCGTTCGGTCTGGCAGGAAACAACAATGCCGGACTTGTGGATCAGACGAACAGCAGAAGAGGTCTTGTTGACCTTCTGACCGCCTGCGCCGGAGGAACGGTAGACCTGCATTTCGTAATCCTCAGGACGGATCTCAAAGTCCTCAGATTCGTCATCGATCTCGGGAATGACTTCCACCGCGGAGAAAGAGGTCTGGCGACGGGCGTTGGCGTCAAAGGGAGAAACACGGACAAGACGGTGAACACCGTTCTCACCCTTGAGGAAGCCGTAGGCGTTCTCGCCGGTGACAAGGATCGTCGCGGACTTGAGACCCGCTTCATCTGCTTCCTGATAGTCCATGATCTGATAGGTAAAGCCGCTGCGCTCTGCCCAACGGGTGTACATGCGGTACAGCATCTGACACCAGTCCTGCGCCTCTGTGCCGCCTGCGCCCGCCTGAAAGCTCATCAGGGCATTGTTCTTGTCATACTTTCCGGTGAGCAGCGTCTGCAGACGGCAGGACTCCATATCCCGGGACAGCGTTTCAAAGCCTTCCTTCAGCTCGGGCAGCATGGAATCGTCATCCTCTTCCTCTGCCATCTCGCAGATGGTCATCAAATCGTCCCAAAGGGCTTCCATCTTCTTATAGCGCTCGATCTTATTCTCCGCCTGACGGGTCTGCATCACGATCTTCTGGCTCTTCTCAGGGTCATCCCAGAAGCCGGGAGCTTCCTGCATGGCATGAAGACGCTCCAGCTCGTTTTTCAGTCCCTCAAGGTTCAAAGATTCCGCAAGACCCAGCAGCGCCGGGCGGATGTCGTTCAATTTTTGTTTATAGGAATCAAATTCGATATTCATAGATGATCTCTCACTTTTGCAGATTTTTGCATACCTTTTGGTATTATATCCGAAAAATGCCATTCTGTAAAGTGGATTTTGAAATTTTGTGTTTCTTGACAGAAGCCGAATCATCAGTTACAATATTGCCGATACGCCCCCGTAGCTCACCTGGATAGAGCGTGCGCCTCCTAAGCGCAAGGTAGTGAGTTCGAGTCTCGCCGGGGGTGCCATACCGCCGTGATTGTCATGATCACGGCACTATTTTTCCATATGAAAGGCTGATTTCAATGAAGAAGCTCCTCTCTATCCTTCTGAGTATCCTTATGTGTTTGTCGCTGTTTGTTGGTTGCACACCTGAGGAAACAGAATCCCCTAAAACAAGCCTTGATCCCAATAAGATCTACTATGCGGATATTGAGATCGCTGACCACGGAACGATCACCGTACAGCTGGATCAGGAAGCCGCACCGCTGACAGTTGAGAACTTTGTCAAGCTGTCCCAAAGCGGTTTCTATAACGGACTGACCTTTCATCGGATCATCGAGGGCTTTATGATGCAGGGCGGTGATCCCAAAGGCAACGGTACAGGCAACTCAGGAACGACGATTCCCGGTGAGTTTGCGGTTAACAATCATCAAAATCCCCTCACCCACACCCGCGGCACGATCTCCATGGCACGGGGAAAGACCTATGACAGCGCAAGCTGCCAGTTCTTTATCGTCCACAAGGACTATCCCTCGTTGGATGGTTTCTATGCCGCATTCGGTCACGTAATCAAAGGAATTGAGATCGTGGATGCAATCTGCGAAGCCGCCGAGCCGATCAACGACAACGGTCTGATCGCCAAGGGAGATCAGCCGGTCATCACCTCGATCACCATCCGCGCCGAACCCAAATAACGATCAAAGCCGTGATTTCTTCCGAAATCACGGCTTTTCTTTTACTTTTTCCCAAGTTCCTTGTTTCGTTCAAAGGATGCCTTCACACAGTCCATCACAATACCGCGGAAGCCGTTCTGCTCCAGAACGTTGATGCCGGCGATGGTACTGCCGCCGGGAGAGCAGACATTGTCCTTCAAAACGCCGGGATGGAGTCCTGTTTCCAACAGCATTTTGCCCGCACCGATCAAGGTCGCAGCCGCATACTGTAATGCCTTTTCCCGTGGTACGCCGCAGGCAACCGCGCCGTCTGCCAAGGCTTCCGCAAAGACGTACATGTAAGCAGGACCACAGCCGGAAACCACGCCGGCGGCATCGATCAGCGATTCGGCAACGCAATCTTTTCTGCCTGTTTTCGACATGGCATAGAGAAAGCCTGCATGCTGCGTGCCGTCCACAAGATCATTATAGCAGTAGAGGGTCATGCCCTCGCCAACAGCAACGGGGGTGTTGGGCATGATGCGAATGACGGGCAGCCGGACGCCGACCATCTCCTCGATGGTCTGCATTGTCAGACCTGCAGCCATAGTGATGAGCAAAGGCTTTTTCATCTGCAGGATCTCCTTGATCGGTTCGATCGCCTGAGCCATCATCTGAGGCTTGACAGCAAGAAATACCACGCTGCAGTCCGCAACATCCTGGGCATCGCCATAGGTGATCCCCAACTCCTGTGCAAGGATCTTAGCCTTGCCGGAGCGATCCGTAATAACGATCTCCTTTGTAATTTGCGAAACAGCCCGGGCGATTGCTCCACCCATATTGCCGCAGCCTAAAAAGCCGTATTTCATAAAGACCCTCCTCAGGATTTCATCTCGCTCAGGGTTTCGTTGATGTGTGCCTTGGAGCGCTCAAGATAGTCGTCCAGCAATTCGATCTCAAATTCCCTGACAATATCATCAATGGTCATATCCTCAGACTCACAGGTGATCATCACAACGCCAAGGAAGCCGCCGACGCGCATATTAAAGGCACTGCCGTACTTCTCCTTTGCAGCACGGAGCTTCTCTCTATTGAAATCCAGATGCACGATGGCATAATCCAGATTGATATCCTGAACAATATAATCATAATACGCAAAACATTTGGTGATGTCAAGGGTCTCACCCAGAGGTGTGATCACCTCAGCAGGACAATCCCATCCGCAGGCAGCCACAAAATAGCTGCGTGTGTCATATGCGAAGAAATTGCGCATCAGACCTCCGCCAAAATTAGACGGAAACACGATCATATCCGGCTTTGCCTTTTTATATTTCGCACGGATCTCGTCGAAATTCAGGTCAAAGCAGATGATCGCACCGACCCGTCCGAAGTCGCATTCAAAAATATGTTCCTCCGTACCCGGCAGAACCTTATACATACTCTTTTCACCGATGGTTGGGAAGTTCTTGTCATAGGCACCCATGATGTTGCCCTGCCGATCGATCATGATACAGCTGTTTCTTCTCATCCCATCCGATGCCTCGCGGACATAGCCGTAGGCGACATAGCAGCGGTTATCCCGTGCGACGCTGCAAAGATAACTCTGAATTTCACCGTTTCTGGAAGCGTAATACGCTTGCACATCCGCAAGCTCCATCTCACGGGGTCTGTCACAGCATTCGGGAATGAGGATCAGATCAGGCTTATCCGGCAGAACCTGCTCGATCTCTTTTTTGAGCCAGTTAAGAACATAGTCAAAAACATTTTGGTTTTCCGGCTTATCCAAGATTGAACGGGGGTGAATGGATATTGCCGCAACACGTACGTACTTTGCCATTTACTCGTCCTCCTTCGTTTCAGTCCATTTCAGAACGACGCGAGACCCATGATAGGGTTTTGTCCAGTCGAAACATTTCTCCGTTTTGCCATCCTCGGAAATGAAAATTTCCGGCTCTGCGACTTTGTCGTAGTTGGCAATGCCAAAGGCAAAATCGTTTGCATCTGCGATCCGGTAGATCTCATTGATGCGTTGCATTTCAGCATCCTTCAAACAACCGGGTGTAACCGATGCCAGCGTCGCCATACCGGTGTAGGCACACATTTCGAGAAAATCCAAATTGATATCTGTCGGTACCTGATCGGTAAAAGCAGCGCAATCAGGATCCACATTGTAGAAGATATTATTGGTAGGCAGGCGCATGACAGTATTGACACCGTCCCGCTTTGTCCATTCGTAGGCTCGACCGCTGGTATCGCCGCCGGTGCGCTGAATGCTGTGGATTCCGGCAGAAAGATGTCCGAATACATTGCATCCGATCACTTCCGCGCCGTTTGCAGCATTTTGAACGGTTTGGTACAGCTCCTTCAGAACAGTTGCTGTTGTTCTGGTTCTGTCATAGAGTCTGCGATCAGGCGCGAAGAGCTGATAGTCATGCTTTTCACTTGTTATGGGGGACAAACCCGTCAGGTCATTTGCAGAAAAATCGTGTTTGATGAGATCGTAGCCCCAACTGCGAAGCATTGTGATATCATGATAGATTTTCTCTTTGGCAAAAGGATGGGTCGGATCGAGGATATCGCCGCCGAATTGAGAGGCAAGTCTTGCCTCCTCCGGCATGAGCTCTCTTGTCAAAAGCGGTCGGATCCACAAACCCGCTTTTGCGCCGCGGGTGTGAATCTCTTCAGCCATCCGCTGCATATCGCCAAAGCAATTATTAGCAGTCCAAGGACCTCCAAGATAATCAAGTTTTTTCGGATCAAAGTGCTTCTGCCAGCCGGCATCGATGACCATATAAGGTGCATTTTTGCAGCCGGTGGTCATCTGCATCAGATAATCCGTTTCCTCAATGACAATTTCCCGGGAAATATTACCGTACGCCCAGTACCAGTTGTTCACGCCATAGATCGGCGTCTTGGGCAGAACGGGCTTGTCGCACATCAGCTTGGAGAACTGGCGGGCAGTTTTGTAGGTATCCTCCCCTGCCGCACCAAAAAGCTGCACCACCTCGCAGGCAGTGATCGGTTCTTTCAGATCTGTGCCGTCATTGCCGCAGCACAGGTTCAAAAACAAGGTGATGCCATGGGTGTCGACCTGCCAAAAAGCAAAGCAATCCGCGCCGGTCTTCACACCGTAGCAGGCTGTCTGATCCTTACCGCGCACATAGCAAAACCACGGCAGCACACGGCTGGACATCACGCTGCGCCATTCCAGATATGCGCCCACGCCGGAGCGCTCCCATTGGTCGCCGTAGACCTTATCCACAAAGGAAAGATCCCCGTCAAAGCGCAGCTTCAGGTATTTTACGGGAGAGCCGCTTGGCTCAACGATGATCCTTGCGCTTTCTTGATCTACAAGATACTGATACTGTACCGGGCAGCCAAAATTCGGATTTTCTTCAAAACGCAGGGGCGAGGCTTCTGTCGCACCCGTTACGAAATCGGGTTTTCGCAAAACGCTGATCCAATCACCCATAGAATCTCCTCCAAAATCAGGAAATCACGTAATCGTATTCGTCAATGCTGATCTTCACCGGCAGACCCAAGCGGGCAGACTCTCTTGCCTTCAGGCACATGAGGGTGGCTCTCGCGCCGGCAAGCTCGTCGCAGGGAGAGGGCTTGTCCGTCAGGATGCACTCTGCGAACGCATCGAGCATATTGTAGTGCCCCTTGTTCACGCCGATGCTGCCGAGAACCGTCGAATCGGTGTTCTGGCGATTTCTGGCGCGCATCTTGTTGATATAGAGGTTCGTTCCCTCCCCTTCGGTGACCTCAGGATAGGGATCGTATTCCAAAGGATAGTCGATTTTTTCAACGTCCACACGTCCGCCCACACGCAGCTGCATATAGTGGTCCAGCTGCATACTCATACCGCCGCGGTACAGCTCGATCAGCTCCTTGGGATGGTCAAAGCTGCCGTTGGAGGCATCGAAGATGGTGCAGATAGACTGATCCTCAAAGGTGATGGTCACAGATGCGTTGCACCGCGCCCAGCCCTCTGCGTAGATCTTAACAGGCTCCTTATCCATGAAGAAGCAGGCAAGATCAAAGAAGTGACAGAATTCGCCGATGATCGTTCCCTGACCCGCAAATTCGTCGAAGGCATACATCTTAAAGGACGCGCTGTCATCGTTGATGCGCATCAGCATCATGGTGACCTGCTCCTCCTTCAGCTTCGTAACGTTGCCATAGCGCTTGTAGCGCCATGGGGCTTCCACTGCCTCCGACTGGGAATCGAGAATGCGTTTTGCATCCTGCACGATGGGAGCGCAGCGACGGTTGAAGCCGACCACAAGCTTGACATTGTTCCTGCGGACGATCTTCATGATCTCATAGGACTCCCGGAGCGTTGTACTCATGGGCTTTTCCACGTAAATGTGCTTGCCATGCTCCGCCGCATCACGGATG
The DNA here is from genome assembly GCA_045580465.1 of Faecousia sp. GTDB lineage: Bacteria > Bacillota > Clostridia > Oscillospirales > Oscillospiraceae > Faecousia. The sequence goes on along the minus strand of JAZNNV010000067.1, from coordinate 467 downwards.
ATCTGCTCACGGACATTGTGAACCGTCAGGATCATCACGCCCTGCACCTCCGGGTCGTTAAGCACGTCCATGTAATCCGTCGTCAGGTTCTCGTAATCATAGTGTTCCTTGACATAGTCGAGATTTTCCTGCATCAGGTCAGCACACCACTTGACCCGGATGCGGGGATTGGAAAATGCGTTTCTCAGGTGAACGTCTTTTGCGATATTGCCGCAGCCAATGATGCCGATTACAGCCTTTTTCATTCTGTTTCTCCTTTGTCAGTTATACGCCGTAGCGTCAGCTTCCTTATACTAATTTCAAGCAAGAATGTCAACAAACCGACATAAAAAAACCACAAATCTGCAAACAAAATCAAAAAATGCAAATCAGCGGATGTGACCGTCGCCGCGGATGATGTATTTATAGCTGGTCAGCTCCTCCAGACCCATCGGACCCCGGGCATGAAGCTTCTGGGTGGAGATGCC
>JAZNNV010000066.1:0-5225 GCA_045580465.1 Faecousia sp. | reverse complement strand
GAACGACATGGCTCCGATCCGACTTAAGAAAACCACGAACCCATAGGGGTTTGTGGTTTCCTTATTGTCACCACCAAGGCGGGCGGATCATATCCGCCCCTACGATGTAATGGGGAAACGCGCGTTAAATGTAGGGCGGGTGCTTGCTCCCGCCGCTGCCACTTCATTTTTCCAGCGCTTTCTTTTGCAGGGCGCGGTATTCCTTGCGGTGGGCATTGGGTGTTTTGCCCCGGGAAGCATGGAACATCTTGGTAAAATAGGAGCTGCTGCCCCAGCCGGTGCGCATGGCAATCTCCGTCACCGGCAGATCGGTGGTCTCCAACAGCTTTGCCGCTGCCTGAAGGCGGTATTCCATCAGGTATTCCATTGGTGACTGCCGGATAGACGCCTGAAAACAGCGCAGGCACTCCCGGGTGCTGATGGCGCTGACATCCGCGATCTGCTGCAGGGTCAGCTTTTTCTCGTAGTTTTCCTGAATGAAGGAGAGCATCGTCAGGATGCGATCCTGATTCTTGGCGGGCGAAGCCTTCAGCTCCGTCTGCTGCAGCTGTTCCAGAAGCAGAAGCCAGATCTCGCTGAGTAGGTTGCGGGTCTGAAATTCCACGTCGGGCTTCTTTTGCAGCAGGGAAAGCTGGCGCAGCTTTTGCAGAAGCTGCCGCTGGGTGTCCGTTTCGCCCCGTACCGGCAGCAGGTCAAGCTTGCGGTTTTGAATGACCGGGTCTAAGTATTTGGTCTCGAACACGCTCTTGAAATGCCCGCCGAGGAAAACGGGGTGAAACAGGTGCGAGTCGATCACGCAGTCAGCGCCGTCGGTCATGGCGGTCAGCACATTGCTGTTGATGAAAAAGCCTTCGCCCTTGGAGAACACCTGTGACTGTCCTGCGGTGGCGACCTTGACGCTGCCTTCCTGAATGTAGCAAAATTCCAGTGCCTCGTGCCAGTGCCATGGGATGGCGGTCTTACTCAGGTCCACGTGGTGAAAGACATAGGGGTACTCGTTGTAGAGTCCTTCCACCTCTTCCATTTGGTTGTTTCGGATGCGCAGCTTCATTTTGCATGATCCTTTCATAATCGAGATACTATTGGCGAGATCGTTATATTATTTGGCGGTATTATAATTGTAAAACGCATGATTTGGTCTATAATTATATTAGCAGGAACGAAATGAAAAGTAAAGAACAATCTGTGCAAAATGAAAGGAGATCATACGATGACTACTGTACTGTTGGTTGTGGCTTTGTTTGGCTCGGTTTACGGATTGAATCTTCTGGAAAACTGGCTGTCCCATTAAGAAGAAAGACCACCGGCATCGCCGGTGGTCTTATTTTTATCTTGTTCCGAATTGCTCGTACAGCGCCAGTACTTCGTCAATGGTGCCGACGCCCTCGGATGCGCCGGGCTGGCTGAGGGATGCGGCTGCCGTGCAGGCAGCGATCTTCAGAGCCTGCAGCATCGGCAGATTCTTGTGTGCCGCGTACAAAATGCCTGCGCAGAAGGCATCGCCTGCACCGACAGTGCCTTTGATAAAGCCCTTGGGCAGCTTCAGGCTGGGCAGCTCATAATAGTTGCCCTTTTCATCGATGCCGCAGCCGATCTCGGGGCAATGGATGACCGCCCACGTGGAAACGCCCAGCTGCTTCAGCCTGCGAAGGGCAGCTTCCATGTTTTCGCGGTGCAGCGTGCCGTCCTCGTCACGAAGCCGCACGCCCGTGGTCTGCTGGGCTTCCAGCTCGTTGATCACGCAGAAATCTGTATATTTCAGTGCGGGGGTGACCAGCCGTGCAAAGCGGTCGCCGTTCTCGGATACCACATCGATGGAGGTGCGGATGCCCATTTTCTGAACCCGGTGCAGCAGACGCGCCATTTTGGTGCTGTATTCGTCATCTGCTTCGTCCAGCGCGGGCAGCAGGAGGATGTAGCCGATGTGGAAGATGTCCACATCCAGATTGTCCCAGTCAATATGCGCCTCGCTGTAGCCGGCATTGGAGCCTGCGTACTGGAAGAAGGTGCGTTCCTTGGTTTGATTGTTGCTCATGACGGCGGTGAAGGAGGTCTGACCGTCGCGGCGTACCATGCTCATGTCAATATTCGGATACTGCTTCATTTCCTCCAGCAGGAAATCGCCCTCGGCATCGTGACCTGCAAAGCCGGATGCGGCAAGGGGAAGGGCAGGGTCAAGACGGGCAAGATCCGAAATGGTATTGCAAACACTGCCGCCGGAGGTGCGGACGATGTCGCCCACGATGTGGGTCAGCTCGTTCTGATGCGGCCATGTTTCGATGGGATAGGTGATGTCAACGATCATGTTGCCTGCGCAGCAAATCGCCTTTTTCATAATACAGTTCCTCCTGATGATTTGTATAAAGCCATTGTATCACCGCTGTCGGTGAAAAGCAAGGCAAACTCTTCTTACATTATATATTATACTTCTGCGCTGAGCCGAAACCAGGAACCCTTGGTCTTGAGGGCACCATCGGCGCGCAGCTTGCTCAGTTCCGCCGACATGGCGCTGCGCTCAACGCCTAAGTAATCTGCCAAAGCCTGACGGCTCAGGGGGATCGTAAATTCCGGGCTGCCCTGCAGCTTTGCCTGCTCCAGAAGGTAAGCCATCAGCTTTTCCCGGGTGGTCTTGCGGGACATGACCCGGATCTTGCTGCTGAGCAGCAGGCTCTTGTAGGCGACCACCTGCAGGAGATTTTTGACCAGCGTGTTGTGAAAGCCGCAGGCGTTGGAGCAGACGGTGAGCATCTTGCGGCACTCCAGCCAAAGAATTTTGCAGTCCCGCAGCGCATAGCCGCTGACGGGCATGGTGTCAGCCTTGGCGCAGGCGAAGGACTCGCCAAACAGCTCGCCTGTCTGCGCCACCATCATCAAACTGCGGTTGCCGTAGAAATCGTCGTGGACGATCTCCACCGCGCCCTCCAGCACAAAGCCGATGGAGCCTGCCGGATCGCCCTCCAGAAAAACGGGTGCGCCCTTGGAGAAGGAGACCGTGCGGGCGGAAAGGCAGTGCAGCAGGCCGGACAGCTCTTTGCGGCTGATCCCATGGAACAGAGAATTTTGCAGCAGAAGATCGAAATATTTTTCCATAAATGCTCCTTTTGTTGGAAATCCAACATACTAACTGGGCTCAGTATACTATAATAAAGCTACAAAGTCAAGGAGGTGCATGTTATGATTTTAGAAGGCTGCCAGGCGAAACCCAGAACGCCTACCATTATAGAAAAGATCTGCCCCCAGTGCGGACATGAGATCGAGCTGTTTTCCATCGATACCCAGATGCCCTGCGAGCATTGCGGCTTCGTTGCCTATAACGATACCCTCAGCTGTGTTCAGTGGTGCAAGCATGCCAAGGAGTGCGTCGGCGAGGAAATGTACGAGCAGATGATGAAAATTCTCGAATCCCAGAAGGAAAGGGGAGCGTAAGATGGTTCGCAGGATCATTGAGATCGATGAAGAAAAATGCAACGGCTGCGGCGCTTGCGCCAATGCCTGCCATGAGGGCGCCATTGGCATGGTTGACGGCAAGGCAAAGCTTTTGCGGGATGATTACTGCGACGGTCTCGGCGACTGCCTGCCTGCATGCCCTGTGAACGCGATCCGATTTGTGGAGCGGGAAGCAGCTGCCTACGATGAAGCGGCGGTGATGGCTGCGAAAGGGAAGGGCGGCTGCCCTTCCGGCGGCTGTCCCGGCGCGGCGGCAAAGCAGATCGCCTTTCAGTCTGCGTCGGAGCTTCGTCAGTGGCCGGTGCAGATCAAGCTTGCCCCCATGCAGGCGGACTGGTATCAGGATGCGGAGCTTTTGATCGCGGCGGACTGTACTGCCTATGCATACGCCGCATTTCACCGCGACTTCATCCGCGGTCATGTGGTACTGGTTGGCTGTCCCAAGCTGGACGGTGTGGACTACTCCATGAAGCTGGCGCATATCCTCAGAAACAATGCCATCCGTTCTGTTACTGTGGTGCGGATGGAGGTGCCCTGCTGCGGTGGTTTGTCTTTTGCCGTGGGCAAGGCGCTGCAGGCGTGCGGCAAGGAGCTACCCTGCCGCGTGGTGACGATTTCGACGGCGGGAAAGATCGTCGAAACCGCCTGATCACGCCCAAAATACAAATCAACTGCCGGATGCTCTGCAAAATGGAGCATCCGGCTTCTTTTTGAGGTGGTGAACCAATATTTTTTGGTTAAAAATGATGGATTTCCGTATACGTTTTGGTAAAATTGTACAATAACAGATTCGCTTGTTTGTTCAATGCGTAGAAAACGTTTCAAAGTGCTTTGCGAGCGAAAACTTTTTGTAGATTCTGAAAAAGTTTTGTGCTATTATGATACTGTCTATAAGCCCGTCGTGGTAAAAACTTTTGAAGGAGAGATCGTACGATGTTTAAAGACAAAAAATTCGCACGCAGACTGGCACTTGTTTTGTGCCTGTCCCTGGTCGTGGGCATTCTGCCCATCGGCGTTCTGAACGCACCCGTTCAGATCAATGCTGTTTCCGATAACCTTTTGGTTAACGGCAGCTTTGAAAATGGAAAGGACGGCTGGAAGGGTGGTGCAGCGATCGAGATCAGCGATGCTGATGCTTCCGATGGCTCTTACGCAGCAGTCATTCCCGCCACCGAAGGAACCGCTTACATGCAGTCTGAAAAGTTTGCTGCAGTACCCGGCGAATCCTACCATCTGTCCATCATGGCAAAGCGCCTGTCCGGCGATAAGACCGGCTACATCGGCTTCTGGTATGTTGATGAAAACGGTGCTTATGTTGGTGATGGTGCAACTGCCATTCGCTTCGGCGCAGACGGTTGGGCAGAGTACACCATGGACTGGACCGTTCCTGCAGGTGTTGCTTATTTCTGGGTTGAGTGGGGTGTAAACTCCAAGGCAAACACTTCCCTCGTCATTGACAACATTGTTCTGACCAAGATGGCTGAGCCCGCAACTCCTCCCATCTACAGCAACGATTTTGATGGTGAATGCACTGTTACCTCCTGGACAGACAGCAGAGACAGAACCAATGAGCTGCCCAAGGACTGGACTGCTTTCCAGTATGAGCAGATCACCATCTCCCTGATCAAGGGCAAGTGGGGCGCAAAGGACGGCAAGATGCTGTTCCTGCAGGTCAATAAGGACAAGTGGACCAGATCCGAAGCGATCCCCGCTGTTGCAGGCGCCACCTACACCATCGAATACGAAGAGATGGACTACATCGCAGGCACTGACAACAA
>JAZNNV010000065.1:0-2695 GCA_045580465.1 Faecousia sp. | reverse complement strand
CGTCATCGACATTCCCATTTCCCCCATTCTCTCCCCCCAGCAGAATGCCGCCAAATTCTACAAGGACTATGCCCGCATGAAAAACGCAGAAAAGGAGCTGACCCGCCAGATCGCCCTCGGTCAGGAGGAGCTTACCTATCTGCAGAGCGTGTTGGAGGAGCTGGAGCGTGCCGACACCGAGCAGGCGCTGGAGGAGATCCGCATGGAACTGCAGGATGGCGGCTATCTGCGCCCCGATTCCGGCAAAAAGCGCATCAAACAGAGCAAGCTGCCGCCCCTGCGCTTTGAATCCACCGATGGCTTCGCCATCTATGTGGGTCGCAACAATCGCCAAAACGAGGAACTGACCTTCAAATCCGCCCGGAAAGATGACCTTTGGCTGCACGCCTCCAAGGTACACGGCAGCCACGTGATCATCGCCTGCGCGGGAAAGCCCGTTCCCGACGATACCGTCACCCAAGCGGCACAGCTGGCTGCCCATTACGCGGAGACCGCCGGCGGTCAGAACATCCCCGTGGATGTAATGCCGGTTAAGCAGGTGAAGAAGATCCCCAACGGCAAGCCCGGCATGGTGATCTACCACAGCTACCGCACGGTCATCGTCAATCCTTATCCCGACATCGTGGTGGATGAGCTGAACGCGGAGAAGAAGGAAGAAACCGAATAAGAAAAGGAGAAACACATATGCTCGTCTATGAGGAATTCTTACTAAAGGAAATCAAAGCCGCCGGCTGGGTCAAGGAATATCTGAAGACGCAGGCTGCAGGTATGACCGGCAATCTGGACCGGGTCGGTGAACCCTTTTCAGGCAAATACTGGGACGAGGACGATCAGGCAGTTCTGCAGGTCAAGGAGCGTTTTCTCGGTGGCTTGAACAGCGTCAATGATGCCTGGGTGCCCTTCGAGCAAACCGGCTACTGGATCGACGGCATGGTGCGCACCGGTCATCTGATCGATGACGAAAAGCTCCTTGAAAAGGCAGCGTCCCGGGTATATAACCCCATCAAGTACATCGACGAAGAGGGCTTCATCGGTCCGCAGTATCTGAAAAGCGGCACTATTTGGGCGCATGCCGTCTTTTTCCGTGCCCTGATCGCCGAATACACCGCCACCAAAGACGAGCGCATCCTTGAAGCCATGAAGCGCCATCTGCTGCGCGTGCCGCTAAAAGACATCTACCACTCCTATCGGGACGGCCGTATCATCAACGTGCGCAACATCTGTAACGTGGAAGCCGCCCTTTGGGTCTATGGGCAGACCGGCGACCGTCGTTTTCTCGATATGGCAGAGGAGAGTTACAAGGTCTTCAACCGGATTTTCTATCAGGATCGGGGTGTGATCCTCAGCTCCAAAATGCGCGGTGTCACCGTCCGCGGTATGCTCAGCGACAGCAAAGCGGATATGAACCACGGCGTTACCTACTGCGAGGTCTGCAAGATCGCGGCGATTCTGCACATGTACACCGGCAAGGATCACTACAAGCAGGCGGCAGTCAACGCCTTTGACAAGATGGTCCGGGACAACATGATCGTCGACGGCGTTCCCAGCTCCACCGAATACCTCAACGGCAACCGGGACAGCTGGGCATCCCACGAGACCTGCGTGGTTGCCGACTTTACATGGGCTGTGGGTTACCTCTTCATGATCACCGGCGACAGCAAGTACGGCGACTGGATTGAAAATGCCATCTTCAACGGCGGCATTGCATCCGTCGATGACGAATTCACCGCCAACCAGTATTTCTCCTGCCCCAATCAGGTGCTGGCGGACGACCATTCCAATCATGCCAAATTCTACCGTGGTCTGGCATGGATGTCCTACGCGCCGGAGGAGATCATGGCTTGCTGCACCGGTAATGTCAACCGCTTTATGCCGAATTTTGTCTGCCGCAGCTGGATGAAAGCAGAAAATACCATCTGCGCTTTCCTTTACGGGCCTTCCACCCTCACAACCGAGTTGAATGGCAAGGCTGTTTGCATTGAGCAGCAGACCAACTACCCCTTCGAAAACACCGTCAGGTTTATCTTCCACACCACCTCCCGGGGAAAGTACACCTTCAAGGCGCGTATTCCCGGATGGGCAGTAAAGTGCCATGTCACCCTCAACGGCAAGACCGTTTCTGTTGCCGATGCCGAGGGCTTCTTCTCCATTGAACGCGCCTTTAAGGACGGTGATGTGATCGAGGTCAAATTCGACGACGAGATCATCTTCATTCCCAATGCCGGCGGCATCAGCGTCAAGAAGGGCGCTCTGCTGTATGCATTGCCTCTCAAGGAAAATGTGGTCATCAAGCCGACTCCCAGAGGTCTTGGTGACCCTGATTATCCCCACTATTCTCTGTACACCGACAGCAAGTGGAGCTTCGGCATCGCGCCGGAGGAAGCACACCGGGCAACCTACACCCCTGCCGCTGCCATCGATGCGACCCCGTGGAAGAGCACAGCCGCAAAGCCGGTCATTCGGATTCCTGCATGGGAAATCGACTGGAAGCTGCTGGAAACCGATACCGTTCTGCAGAAGCTGAATCCCAGAAAATCCGCCAAGCGGGTGGCGCTCAAGGCTGCCTTCACCCCCCTCGTTCCCCTGAACGGAACAGCCGCCAGCGGCGAAGCAACGGAATTGGAGCTTGTTCCCTACTGCACCACCCGGCTTCGCATCGCCATTTTCCCCGTGGTACACGAGCATCCCTGATACA
>JAZNNV010000064.1:0-2393 GCA_045580465.1 Faecousia sp. | reverse complement strand
TACGATCCGACTTGCAGCTTTCGTGTTTTCTCGATCTCCTGATGCAGCTCATAGGCGGACATGTTCGCCATATTTCGGTGGCTGTAGCCGTGCAGACCGATCTCATGACCGCTGGCGTAAATTTTTTTGGCAAGTGAGGGATAGATCTCCAGCCGGTAGCCGCAGAGCAAAAAGGTCGCCTGCACATCCCGCTGCTCCAGCCCGTCCAGCAGCCGGCGGGTAAACCGCCCGGAGGGGCCGTCGTCGAAGGTCAGCGCCACATAGCGCGCCTCCTCTGCCCGGGCGGGCAGACACCCAAGCAGAAAAATGCACAATAGGATCAGAAAAAATCGCCGCATGCTGCGAAACCTCCCGGATAGGATTTGACGAGCCGGTCAAAATGGAGTATGATAACCCCGGAGGGATGGATCATGGAACTTTATTGCCCCTTGTGCGGCAAGCGCCTTTGCCGCGGGGATCGCACCTACCGCTGTGAAAACCGTCACAGCTTCGACATCGCCCGTCAGGGCTATGTAAATCTGCTGCCGGTGCAGCAGAAGCATTCCCTGCACCCCGGCGATACCCGGGAGCAGGTGGTTGCCCGCCGGGCATTTTTGAATAGTGGCTATTATCAGCGCATCGTAGATGCGCTGATCGCGGAAGCAAAAACCCTTGGCTGCGCCGGCCCGATTCTGGACGTGGGCTGCGGTGAGGGCTATTACAGCAGCCGCTTAGCCGGCGCGGTGGATGCGGAGCTGTTGGGGCTGGATATTTCCAAGGAAGCCGTCCGCTGCGCTGCGGGCAGCTATAAAAACGCCGCTTGGGTCTGCGCCACCGCATCTCATTTGCCCGTTGGCGATGGCAGCGTCAAGCTGCTGACCAGTCTGTTTTCCCTGACACTTCCCGAGGAATTTCGTCGGGTTTTGGCGCGGGATGGCTATTTCTTTCAGGTTTTGGCGGCGCAGGATCACCTTTTGGGGTTGAAATCCATCATCTACCCGGAGCTTTTCCTGCGGGAGAAGGACTCTGTGCCGGAGCTGCCGGGATTTGAATTGGTGAAATCCGTACCCATTCGCTTCGAATTTACCGTCGAGGGCGAGATGGTGAAAAATCTTTTGAGCATGACGCCCCACGTCTATCGCATCAGCAAAGCCGGCGCACAGGCACTGGAAAACACCAGCCTTCTGACAGACACTGCCAGCTGCGTGCTGAACATTTACCGCGGTCTTTGACCTGCTTTACTTTTCCCTGAAATGCTGATATAATGCATACAAATTCCGAAGGGAGCTGCGCCAATGGGCCTGGAACTGGAACTGAAATATGCCGCGTCGCCGGAAATTTTGCGTTCGGTTGCCCGGGAAATGGGCGAATTTTCGCCGATTTCCATGGAAACCACCTATTTTGATACTGCCGATCACGCACTGTCATCGAAGAAAATGACCCTGCGCCGCCGTTTTGAAAACGGCGTGTCCGTCTGCACCCTCAAGACACCTGCCGGCGGCTTCGCCCGGGGGGAATGGGACGCCCGGGCGGATTGGTCGGAAGAAACGGTACGTCAGCTTTTTGACGCAGCGGGCATACAGCCCATCGCCTTTGACGGCTTGCGGATCGTCTGTGGCGCGCGGTTTACACGGCTGGCGAAGACCGTCGAGCTTCCCGGCTGCACCGTGGAGCTGGCACTAGACGAGGGCATCCTCTTCGGCGGCGGGAGGGAAATTCCTCTGTGCGAACTGGAAGTGGAGCTGAAGGACGGCTCGCAGGATATGCTGCTGCGCTGGGCGACGGTGCTGGCGGCAAAATATGGGCTTGCGCCTGAAAAAAAGAGCAAATTCAAGCGCGCAAGCGCGCTGGCAGCGGGGGAATGACATGAGCGATTTTGCCGCATTGTTTGAAAAATATGACCGTCTGGTGCTGTTCGACACGGAGACCACAGGTCTTGCGTTTTCCCGGGATGAGATCATCGAATTTGCCGCTGTGGTGGTGGAAAACCGCGACGGCAAGGCGACGGTGGTGCGGGAATATGACGAGCTGGTCAGCCTGACCCCGGGAAACAGTGTTCCCCAGAACATTCAGGCGCTGACGGGTATTTCCACGCAGGATATTTTGGAGCGTGGCGTTTCAAAGGCGCGGGTCTGCCGTGACATTGCGGAAATGCTTGCCGGCAACACGCTGCTGCTTGCCTACAACGCCCATTTTGATCTGAGTTTTCTTTATTATATGCTGCTGCGGGACGGCGATCCGTTGATCCTGAAGGGCAAAGACAAGCTGGATCTTTTGACGGTCTACAAGGATCGCCGTTCCTATCCCCACAAGCTGTGCAACGCCATCGAAGCCTACGGACTTTCAGATAAGGTGGTCAACTCCCACCGGGCGGTGGACGACGTGCTGGCGACGGTGGCGGTGATGGCTGCCAT
>JAZNNV010000063.1:0-16227 GCA_045580465.1 Faecousia sp. | reverse complement strand
GCCGGAGGGCTGCCGCCCTGCCTTTCTGCGACCCCCGGGCGGCAGCGAAAATCAGCTTGTGGGGCAGGTCGCCCGGCAAGAAGGACTTTCCATCCTGACATGGTCTGTGGATCCCCGGGACTGGGCAGTACACGACGCCCTCGCGGTGGAAACGGCGGTGATCTCGCAGGTGCGGGACGGGGATGTGATATTGCTGCACGACCTTTCAGACTCCTCTGTGGACGCGGCGCTGGCGATCATCGACCGGCTGCAAAAGGACGGCTTCCGCTTTGTCACCGTCAGCCAGCTGGCGCTGCTGCGGGGGGTGCAGCCCCAACCGGGAAAGACCTATCTGTGCTTCCCCCCGGAATAAGAAACGGCTCCCCTGACAAGGGGAGCCGTTATCACTTCAGCTCACTTCGTTTTCGCCGGTGAAAATGTCGCCGACGATCTCGGATTCAAAATAGGTATCCAGCAGCGCCTTGGCGATCTGACCCATGGTCGAGCCGTGACCTGCCTTTTCGCCGTAGACGGCAATGGCGATCTGGGGATCGTCAAAGGGCGCGTAGCAGACGAACGCACCGTTGTCAGAGCCGCCGGAATCCGTTTCGGCAGTACCCGTCTTGGCGGCAACGTCAATGGGATAGTCCCCCAAAATCAGGTGCGCCGTTCCTCTCTCGTGATGCACCACATCCCACATGCCTTGGGTGTAAGCTTTGTAGGCATTATCGGAGATTTGGAACTGGCTGAGGATCACCGGCTCGTTGACATACTCCAGCTTCTGATAGTCAGAAGACACCACCCGATTCAGGAAGGTGGACTTGTAGCGGGTGCCGCGGTTTGCCAGCACCGAGGTGTACACGCAAAGCTGCATGGGGGTAAAGCGGTTGTCGGACTGACCGATGGATGCCACGATGCGGTCAGCGGGATACCAACCGTTGCGGTCGGGATCGTCCTTATACAGCAGCTTCTTGGTCTCCGCATTGGCGCGGTAGCCGATGCGCTCAAACAACTCCACACCCGTTGCCTCGCCCAAGCCGAGATTTTTCGCAGTCTCGTCCACGATGTTCCAGTTGATGCGGTCAGCGATGTCGTAGAAATAGTAGTTGCAGGACACGCACAGCGCAAAAGAGCCGGTGACCTCGCCGTGGGTCAAGCCGTGCTTGCTCCAGTAAAGACATTTGGGATCAAAGCCCGCGTACTTATCATAGACGCCCTTGTCCCGGATGGTGGTGGTTGGGGTGACGATGCCGTCATTCATCGCCGCAACGATCATCGCCATCTTGTACGTCGAGCCGGGAACGTAGGGTGCTTGCAGCGCCCGGTTGAAAAGGGGCGCAAACTCCGCGTCCTTCAGCTCCTCCCAATCCTCACGGAAGGTGGACAGATTGTAGGTCGGATAGCTGGCGCATGCCAGAACCTGACCTGTTTTCACATCCAGCACCACCACAGCGCCGCCCTCAATGTCCGAGCCGTCGGGGATTTTGCCGTCATCGGGGGTATCGTCCACAGTGTTGCGCAGCTGGTTGATCAGGGAGTCCAGATGCTCCTCCGCGGTGGTCTGCATATTCAGATCGATGGTCAGCTCTACATTTTTGCCGGACTGGGGACGCCGTTCCTCGCCGGTGACTGGATCTTTTTGATAATACTGATCCAAAAGCGTACCGTCCACGGCGGTCACGTCCACACGATAGCCGTCAACGCCGTGGAGATATTCCTCAAAGGCTTCCTCAAAGCCGCTCTGACCCACCAGCGCGTCCATTTCGTAGCCTTTTTCATTTTTATAGATGTTATCCCACTGATCCCGGGTCATCTGACCGATGTAGCCGAGAATATGCGCGCCGTACTCTGTGTTGTAAACACGCACCATGGATTCTTCCGTTCTCAAGCCCGGAATACCCAGCTCCAGAATACCCGCCAAGGTGCGGTTGTCCACGTCCTCGATAAAGACATAGTTGGGCAGATTGGTCAGATCCTGCCGCAATCTCAGCTCATAGCGGATGCCGATGACCGCACGGGCATCAATGTCCGTCCAGCTGTCAGGGATGCCGTAATATTCCCGCAGGGTGCGCATCAGCACCGGGGCGGAAATGTCCGAGTCCAAGCCGCCCGCCACCGCCGGCAGATATGCCTGAAAATGCCCCTGCCAGGACGAGGACAGCTCGCTCAGGGTATACCGGAAGGGTGCTTCGGTGGAGATGGGGAAATGATCCTGATACTCCACGCCCAGCTCCCGGCACTTGTCCACAAGGCGCAGCAGATGTTCGTTGGTTTTTTCCGTGCTGACGATGACGAAGTGATTAAAAACCAGATCATAGGTTGCACGGTTGGTCACCAAAACGTTTCCGTTGCGGTCGAGAATATCGCCCCGGGCAGCCTTCACACGGGTGACGGTATAGAATTTTTTAACATTGTCCGTATCGCCGCCCGGCTCCACGATCTGCAGATTGTAAAGATGCAGCGCGAAAAAGCCGATGATCAGACAAAAGCAGACCAGCAAAAAGGTCATGCGTCCGCGGGTTATTCTTTCCATGCTTCGCCTCCGATGTTGCTGATGGCGGTCAAAATGGGATAAAGGGCAGGGATCACCGCTGCCGACAGCAAGCCGCTGATGGCAAAGGCGCCGATGCGATCAAACGTCGTATTGCTCAAAAACAGACCGATGACAAAAATCGCCATTTTATATATCACCAATCCGATACCGGCGCAGATAAACGTGGTGCTGAAGCACCACCGCAGATAGCTGCGGCGGAAAATGCAGATCAGTACCCCCAGCGCCGTCAGCAGCGCGATGCTGAACACGCCCGGGGCTGTACCCGAAAAATAGTAGACGATGGAGCTGATCAGCGCAAAAACCGCGGCAGTATCCGGCTGAAAAAACATACAGCCGAGCAAAATGCCGCATGCCACCAGATCAAAGGTCGCGCCGTAAATGCTGATGCGCGACAGCACTGCATCCTGCAGCAGCGACAGCATCAGAAGCATCAGCCCCATCAGCGACCACTTCAGCAGATGCAGCCGCTGTAAACGGGTCAGATAGAGCTTTTTCAGCGCACCCGGCTCCGTTCGGTCGGGCTTAAATTCGTGTTTGCGTCGAAAAAATAACATAGCTTACTCCATATTGAAGTCCGTAAGGATAAACACCTGCTCCAGTGCGTCAATGTCAGCCGCAGGCTCCAGAACGGCGTACTTGGCGATGCCGTTGTCGTTGATGCCCGCGTCCACGATATAGCCGAGGATCAGATTGCGGGGATACACCGTCGAGCCGGCGGTGACCACCTGATCGTTGTTGCGGATGACTGCGCCGGAGGGCAGGTAATCCATCCGAAGCATCCCGTCGAAGCCAGTTGCGTAGCCGCCGCGAACCATGCCGCTGTAGCCGGAGGTGGCGATCAGGGCGCTGATGTCCAGGGAGGAATCCAGCACCGTCTTGACCTTGGCATAATTGCTGCCTGCCTCGGTGACCATACCCACCACCTCACCGCTTTCGGTGATGGCGCACATGCCCGGCTCGATGCCCGAGGACGTACCCCGGTTGATGGTAAAGGACTTAGACCATTCGTTGCTGTCCCACGTGATGATGTAGGCATCCACCAATTCGTAGTCCTCATGCTCCTTTTTCAGTTGCAAAAGCTCCCGCAGGCGGTCGTTTTCCCGCTTGATGGAGGCGGCGTCCCGGGAATCGTCACGCATCTGGGAAAGCTCCTCCCGCAGTGCCGCATTCTCTGCCGCCAGCTTCTCGTATTCAAAAATATAGTCGTAAAGCTTCTCCGCCCGATCCGTCAGCGCGCTGGCGCCGGTGCGCAAAGGGGTCAGGATGGTCTGCACAAACAGATCTCCCACCGTCACCCCCAGCAGATTGGTAGCCACCGCCAGTCCTGCCGTGACCAGCAGCGCAATGATCAGCACGATCTTTACTTTTCTGGTGAAAAAATGCCTCATAATAACTCCTTAAAACAGCTCCGGCGCCATTTCCTTCAGCATTTGCTGCAGCCGGCAGACCGGAAGACCGACCACATTGTAATAATCTCCTGCGATGCCCTCCACGAACAGCGCCGCACCGCCCTGAATGCCGTAGGCACCGGCTTTGTCCATAGGCTCGCCGCTTTCCACATAGGCATCGATCTCCTTGTGGGAAAGGGTGCGGAAATGCACATCCGTCACCTCGGTATGGGAGATCAGCTGCTCGCCCAGCAAGACCGTCACGCCCGTCATCACCTGATGGGCGCGGCCCGAGAGCATGGAAAGCATCGCCTTTGCCTCCTCAAGGGAATGGGGCTTTCCCAGCACCTTGCCGTCACAGACCACGATGGTATCGGCGGCGATGACCAGCTCGTCACGATCACGGGGGATCGCCAACGCCTTGCCGCGGCTCAGCCGCGCCACCTCGTCATAGGGCGCACATGCCGGGTCGATGGTTTCGTCAATGTCGGCAACGCGGATCTGAAAAGGCTTTTTCAGAAGCCCCAGCAGCTCCTGCCGACGGGGAGACTGGGACGCGAGAACGATCTGCATAAAAATGCGTTCCTTTCGGATTATTCAAGACCCCGCAGGTAAAGACCGCGGGTGGACGCGCCGGGATCAAAGGGCGGCGGGTCGAGATAAGCGGCAAGGACATTGTCCACTTCCCGGGGGCTTTCGGTGGTGAAATACAGACGGATCGCCCACAGACCCAGACGATCCAGATCCTTCTGGCGGTCCAGCCAGTTGAGCTTCTTGCCGTTTAGCAGGATGCTGCGGCAGTTGTCACCGTCCTTGATGATGGGGAACTCCGCGCCGGTGCGATCCACCAGCCTGCCCAGTGACAGATTGCAGCTGCAGCTGCCGGTGCGACCCCGGAGCAGGCAGTTTTCCGTGACCATCAGAGGAAGTCTTCCGTAAGCGAGGATCTCGCAGGGTACTGCCTTGGACACATCCCGGATCTGCGCCAGCGTCATCTCAAAGCTCAGCGTGGCACTCTTGAGCTGCAGCTCACGCATCAGATTGACCGAGCCGGAATTGTAAAGATTCAAGCCATAGTCGCCCCGGATGCGCATGCCCATCTCACGAACGGGCAGCAGCAAGCCCAGATTGCCGCAAAGTACATCACGGACGCCCATCTCCCGGACAACACGCAGCTGTTCCTTCAGTCGGGGCATCTCATGGTCGTGGACGATGCGGGGCAATACCGCGGTGACCTTGACCTTGCGATTCAGCTCATGGCAGAAAAGAGGATCCTGCGCAAGAATGTGCAGCGGCACGTACAGTGCCTCTGGCTTCATCCGAAGGAGCTTGTCGGTGATCTGTTCCTTGTTCGTCACCTGAATGACCGGCGCGGGAGAATCCTTTTTGCCGGAGAAATGGACGAGCTTTTCAGGTCTGCGCAGCATGGGGGTGTCCCGTCTTGCCCGCAGGGCGGTCAGCTGGCTCAACGCATCCCGGCGCATGGCATTGACCGCCGCGGCAGCGATGGTCAAGCCCTCCTCCACCTCGGCGGAAAACGCGCCGCAGCGGTAGGGCGTGCCGCCCATTTTGGAAAGGCGGATGCGAAGGACCTCCTCCGTCAGGGGTGTGGTACGGGCAAGCTCCGCAGCCGGACCCTCCACGTGACAACGGCGACCCTGACCGTCTGTGACGGTCAAAGAGGTCTCCTTGCGGGTGATGACCACGTGCATCGCAACCTCTACCAGCGGATTTTCGGTGGTTTCGTAGGACGAGCGGATCTGAGAAAGCCAGCGGGCATCGTCATATTTATCCTCCCGGACACCGAACATGGCGCTGCCGGTGTTGCCGGTGTAGTAGCCGTCGGTAAAGCCCTGACGGTTGAAGGCGGCATTGAGGGTCTCCAGCATCTCATCGGAAACCGGCTCGCCGTTCAGGGCGCGGCGGTAGACGTTCGTCACAGCCGCCACATATTCCGGGCGCTTCATGCGACCCTCCAGCTTCAGCGATGCCACACCCATCCGGCCAAGCTCCTGCAGATACTCCAGCAGGCAGTTGTCCTTCAGGCTCAGGGGATAGTGATTGTCCACGCGGCCGTAGCCGTATTTCTGCCGGCAGGGCTGGGCGCAGCGACCCCGGTTGCCGGAGCGACCGCCGATGGCGGCGGACAGATAGCACTGCCCGGAGTAGCACATGCAAAGCGCGCCGTGACCGAAGACCTCGATCTCAATGGGAGAATTTTGGGTGATGTAGCGGATATTGTCCCGGCTCAGCTCCCGGCTGAGTACCACACGGGTCAGACCCATCGCCGCGCAAAACAGCACGCCCGGCAGAGAGTGGACGGACATCTGGGTAGAGCCGTGGATGGGAATGTGGGGGGCGATCTGCTTGCAAAGTGCCACAACCCCCAGATCCTGCACGATGAACGCGTCCACATTGCTGATGGCAGCGTTGCGGATCAGGGAGCAGACCTCGGTGATCTCCCGGTCGGACACGAGGGTGTTCAGGGTCAGATGCACCGCGACACCTCGGACATGGCAGTATTTGACAGCCTCAGTGAGCATCTGAGGCGTAAAGTTCTTTGCGCCCTGACGGGCATTAAACGTGCCGCTCCCAAGGTACACCGCATCCGCGCCGTTTTGAACGGCGGCGCGCAGCGCTTCCATCGAGCCGGCAGGCGCTAAAAGTTCCAACATAAGCATTTTCTCTCCATATGGCATACTTACTTCGCATTATACCACAGATGTGCCGCAAGTTCCAGTACACAATGTGAAATTTTCGCAAATTATCGATACATGTTTTGTGTTTTTTGGGAAAGAATAGGAGCAAAAGGCGGTGATTGGATGAAGTATTTTTCCTGCACGACCAAAATCGTGACAGGTATGCCGGCGCAGAACGTTTTGAAAAAGCTGGATTTTGACAAAATTTTCATCGTTTCCGACCCGTTTTTTGCCAAAAACGGGGTGGCGCAGGGGCTTGGGCAGCAGGCGCGCGCCTATGAAATTTTTGATAATGTCACCCCCGACCCCACCGTTTTGCTGGTGGCGGAGGGTACGGCGCGGCTGCAAAAATTTTCTCCCGATGCCCTTGTTGCGCTGGGCGGCGGCAGTGCCATCGACTGCGCCAAGGCGATGGGCTATTTCTCCGGGCGGGAGATCCCTTTGATCGTGATCCCCACCACCTCCGGCTCCGGCTCGGAGGTGACGGATTTTGCCATTTTGACCCACGACGGGGTCAAGCATCCGCTGGTGGACGGGACGCTTCGCCCCACCATGGCGATTTTGGACGAAGCATTTGTTTCTTCCCTTCCCCCCGCGTTGATCGCAGACGGCGGCTTTGACGTGCTTGCCCACGCGCTGGAAGCGTGGGTGGCAAAAAATGCCGACGGTTTTTCCGATATGCTTGCGCTGCAGGCATTTCAGACGGTCTATTGGAATTTGAGCGACTCCTTTGCAGGGGATCTGACGGCGCGAAAGAAGATCCACATCGCATCCACCATGGCGGGGCTTGCCTTCACCCACGCGGGCTTGGGCGTTTGCCACGCGCTCTCTCACGCGCTGGGCGGTGCGTTCCACCTGCCCCACGGACGGCTCAATGCCATTTTGCTGCCGGCGGTGATCGGAAACAATGTCTCTTCCGCCCGCTATGCCGCCCTTTCCCGGGCAGCGGGCATCGGCGGCAGCAGTGATGCCATGGCAAGCCGCAACCTGAAAAACGGCTTGATCCGTCTGCGCGCGCAGTTAAAGCTGCCCGCCACCCTCTCCGCCGCAGGCGTCGATCCTGCCCTTTTGCGGCAAAAGACCGATGCGCTGATCACTGCGGCACTGGCAGACCCCTGCTGCGAAACAAACCCCACGCCGGTCACAAGGGAGCTGCTGGCGCAGATCCTGAAGGAGGCATCCGGCATTGGATAAGAGCCTGACAAGCGTGGGGCTGGATGTGGGTACGACCTCCACGCAGCTGGTGGTGTCCCGGCTGCAGGTGCAGAACCGGGCATCGGATTTTTCCGTGCCGGATGTGCAGATCACGGGGCGCGAGATCCTATATCGCAGTCCCGTCCATTTTACGCCCTTGGTGGAGGGAAACCTCGTTGACGGCGAAAAGATACGTGCGCTTGTGGAGCAGGAATATCAAAACGCCGGCATTTCCCGCGGCGATGTGGATACCGGCGCGGTGATCATCACCGGCGAGACCTCCCGGAAGGAAAACGCGGAGGCGGTTCTGTCCTCCTTAAGCGACTACGCGGGAGAATTTGTGGTCGCCACCGCAGGTCCTGCCTTGGAAAGTGTCCTTGCCGCCCGGGGTGCGGGGGCGGTGGAGTATTCCGCCCGGACGGGCGAGACGGTTTTTCACATGGACATCGGCGGCGGCACGTCCAATCTGGCGCTGATCGAAAAGGGAAAAATCACCTGCACCGACTGCCTGAACGTCGGCGGCAGACTGATCAAGCTGACGGAGCGGGGGCGCATCACCTACATTTCGCCGGTGCTCGATGGACTTTGCCCTTTTTCGGAGGGAGACACCGTCACCCCCGCCGCGCTTTTTCCCATCGCCGAAGCGCTGGTGCAAGCCCTTGAAATGGCGGCAGGCTTGCGGGAAGAAACACCCCTTCTGCAACAGCTTCGCACCAAGGAGCTGGGCGCGCAGCCCGGCTGCCCTGTGCAGAAAGCGGTGATCTCCTTTTCAGGCGGTGTGGCAGATTGCATTGAAACGGAAAAAGCTCCCTTCCTCTATGGCGACATGGGTCCGATCTTGGGAAAATGCATCCGCAACAGCCGCTTGTGCCAAGGAAAATTTCGCCTTGGCAGCGAGACCATCCGCGCCACCGTCATCGGCGCAGGCTGCCACAGCACCCAGCTGTCCGGCAGCACGGTATTTTGCAAAAATATGGCACTTCCCATCAAAAACTGCCCTGTGGCGGTAGCGACGGCGGACACCCTTTCTCAGATTTCTCTGTCCGATTACGACCGCCCGCCGGTGCTTTTCCTGCAGGGACTGCACGCGCCCGGTTATCAACAGCTCAAACAGCTGGCGATGAGGCTTTCCCGGCTGCCGCCGCCCATCATGGTCGCGCTGGAGCAGGATGCGGCAAAGGCACTGGGTCAGGCGATCAGTCTTTGTGCGCCGGAGGCGCCCTGCCTTTGCATCGACCGGGTGCAGCTGCGGGATGGAGATTATCTGGACATCGGGACGGCAGTAGGACCTGCCTTTCCGCTGGTCATCAAAACCTTGATTCTGGAAAAGGAAGGAGAACACAGTGGAGCATGATCCGATCCACGCCCTGACCGAAGCGGTCATGGGGCGGTTATTTATCGAAATCGAAGCATCGGGGCGGCACGTCCACGTTACCGAGGAGCAGGCGAAAAAGCTTTTCGGTCATCGGCTGACACCCAGTCGTCCTCTGTCCCAGCCGGGACAGTTCCTTGCAAAGGAGCGGGTCACCGTTCTTGGGTCAAAGGGCGAATTTCAGAATGTTGCCGTGCTGGGTCCTGAGCGCAAGGAAGGGCAGGTGGAGATCTCCCTGACCGACGGACGCGTGCTGGGCATCACCCCGCCCGTCCGGCTGTCCGGCGAGACAGAAAACACCCCGGGCATTTCTCTTCTCGGACCTTTGGGACGGGTGGACCTGCCCCGGGGGCTGATCGTCGCACACCGGCACATCCATCTGTCACCGGCAGAGGCGGAGAATTTCTCCGTAAAGGACGGACAGGTGGTGCGTTTTCAGACCTACACCGCCCGCCCCTGCGTGTTTGAAGACATGGTGGTGCGGGTGCATCCCAAGTTTTGTGCCGCGGTGCATCTTGACTACGACGAAGCCAATGCCTGCGGCTTCCGAAACGGCGATCTTGGGAGGATCTTGCCATGAGTCGGGCGCTTCTCGTCGGTACTGCGCCGCCGCTGCAGCTGGGCTATGAATACACGCAGGAAGCGCCCTACGACGCAGTAGTCATCGGCTCGATGCGTCTTTCGGAGCTGCTGCAATTTCAAAACGAAGCGGTTTTGCAGGCTCTTTCCGAGGGACTGCCGGTGTTTTTATACACCCCCGGCTTGCCGGCTTCGCCGAAAAACCGCGCCCTTTCCGCTTCCCTTGCCGCGGCGCAGCGGGAGCTGAAGAACTGGGGCGTGGTCTTCACGGACGGCGGGCAAAAGCGGCTCATCACCGCAAAGCAGGCGCGGGAGCTGCGCGCCGCAGGACAAAAGCCTGCCCCCGGGGCGGTGCTGACACCGCTTGCAAAGGAAATTTTGGAGGGACAAACATGAAAATTGGAGTTGTTTCCGGCTCGGTATGGGCAACAAGAAAGGCAGCCTGCCTGCAGGGGCAGACCTTTTTGGTGGTCAAGGTCGGGCAGGAGCAGATGGTAGCTGCCGATCAGGTGGGCGCAGGTGTGGGTGATCATGTGCTTTTGATCACCGGCACAGTGGCATCCCGCTACTGCATGGACGCGCCCATCGATGCTGCTGTGGTGGCGATCCTCGACCCGGAGGGAAGCTATGAGCGTCCATGAAATCCTGATCGCCGTCATGGCGGTCTTTGCCGCACTGGGCGCGCTGGATCGGATCTTCGGAAACCGCTTCGGCATCGGCAAGGAATTTGAAAACGGTATTCTTGCCATGGGTGCGCTGGCGATGGCGATGATCGGCATCATCTGCCTTGCGCCGGTGCTGGCAAAGCTGCTGCGTCCGGTGGTCGTGCCGGTTTTCAACTTTTTGGGCGCGGATGCGGCGATGTTCGCCGGTACGATCTTAGCCTGCGACATGGGCGGCGGCGCGCTGGCGCAGGAGCTGACGAACGATTCACAGGCAGCGCTGCTGGGCGGTGTCATCACCGGCTCCATGCTGGGCGCGACCATCGTGTTCACCATTCCCGTCGCCATGGGCATTTTGCGGGAGGAGGATCGCCCCTTCCTGGCAAAGGGCATCCTCTGCGGCATCGTCACCATCCCGCTGGGCATCCTCGCCGGCGGCTTGACCGCAGGCTTTCCCGTAATGATGGTACTCAAAAATCTCATTCCCATCGTGCTGATCGCACTGCTCATCGCGCTGGGGCTGTGGAAATGGGAAAAAGGCATGATCCGTGGCTTCGGCTGGTTTGGAAAAGGGATCCTTGCCCTGATCACCGCAGGACTTGCAGCCTCCATTGTGGAGGAGCTGACGGGCTTTACGGTCATTCCGGGACTTGCGCCCCTGTCCGACGGCTTTGAGACCGTGGGTGCCATCGCCATCGTGCTGGCGGGTGCATTTCCCTTGGTATACGTGATCACAAAGCTGCTGAAAAAGCCCCTTTTGAAGCTGGGAAAGCTGCTGGGCATCAATGACACCGCAGCCGCAGGCTTGATTGCAAGCCTTGCAAACTCCATCGCCACCTTTGACATGATGGGGGCAATGGACAGCCGGGGCAAGGTGGTCAACATTGCCTTCGCCGTCAGTGCCGCCTTCGTCTTTGGCGATCACATGGGCTTCACCGCAGGTTTTGCGCCCGAAATGCTGCCGGCGGTGATCGTGGGCAAGCTGGCAGGCGGTGTGTCCGCTGTGGCTGTGGCACTGTGGCTGACTAGAAAGGACGTGGAAAACCGATGATTCTCAAAACAACACTCGCCGGCAAAACCTACGCTTTTGCCGACATCAAACAAGTTCTCGCCAAGGCAAACGAGGAAAAAGGCGGCGATAAGCTGGCAGGTCTCGCCGCCGAATCGGCGCAGGAGCGGGTCGCCGCCAAGGTGGTGCTCAGTGGCTTGACATTGGGCGATCTGCGGGAGCATCCCGCTGTCCCCTACGAAGCCGACGAGGTCACCCGTATCATTCAGGACGACGTAAACGAGCCGACCTACAATGCCATCCGAAACCAGACAGTCGCGGAATTTCGGGAATGGCTGCTCTGCGAAACCACCACCGGCGCGGACATCCGCCGCATCAGCCGGGGCTTGACATCGGAAATGGTGGCGGCAGTCGCCAAGCTGATGAGCAATCTCGACCTGATCTACTGCGCCAACAAGATCACCGTCACCGCCCACTGCAACACCACCATCGGTCTTCCCGGTACGCTATCCTGCCGGCTGCAGCCGAACCACACCACAGATGACCCGGAGGGGATCACCGCATCGGTTTTGGAGGGCTTGAGCTTCGGCGCGGGCGACGCGGTCATCGGTCTGAACCCCGTCACCGACAGCCCCGAGCAGGTGGGCAAGATCCTGCGGCGCTTTCAGGAGATCAAGGAGCATTGGTGCATTCCTACCCAGATCTGCGTTCTCGCCCACGTGACGGCGCAGATGAAGGCTGTACGTGCCGGTGCGCCCTGCGACCTGATCTTCCAGTCCATCGCCGGCAGCGAAGCGGGCAATGCCGCCTTTGGCTTCAATGCCGCAACCATCGCAGAAGCAAGAGATCTGCTCCTGCGGGACGGCACAGCGGAAGGGCCGAACGTGCTGTATTTTGAAACGGGTCAGGGTTCGGAATTAAGCTCCAATGCCCATCATGGCACAGATCAGGTGACCATGGAAGCCCGCTGCTACGGCTTTGCCAAGCATTTTCAGCCTTTCTTGGTCAACACAGTGGTGGGCTTCATCGGACCTGAATATCTGTACGATGCCCGGCAGGTCACCCGCGCCGGTCTGGAGGATCACTTCATGGGCAAGCTCACAGGTATCTCCATGGGCTGCGACTGCTGCTACACCAACCATATGAAGGCAGACCAGAACGACATCGAAAACCTCGCCGCGCTGCTGGCCATGGCAGGGTGCAACTATTTCATGGGCATCCCCCACGGCGACGACATCATGCTCAACTACCAAACCACCGGCTTCCGGGAAACTGCCGCCCTGCGGGAGATCACCGGCAAGACCGCCATCCCGGAGTTCCAACGCTGGCTGGAAAAAATGGGCTTCGTGGAAAAGGGAAAGCTGACAGCCAAAGCCGGCGACGGCTCGTCGTTGCTGTTTTGATTATCTGTGATCTCCCTTGGCTCTCTCTCTGGGTGTTGCAGAGCGCAGCGAATCCCAAATCTAAATGATTGCCGGGGGGCAAGGCGGGCGATTCACGAATCGCCCCTACGATCACGAACGAACGTATCATAATGTGGGGGACAGGTTTCCCGTCCCGTTTCCCAACGTAGGGCGGCTCCTTGGCGCCGCCACTACAACATCGATACGTGATTGCGGCGGGAGCAAGCGCCCGCCCTACGATGCCAAACAAGGAGGAAAACCATGAACAAACAAGAACTGTCCTTGCTGGTGGAGGAGCTTTTGCGCTCCATGGGTACGCAGCCGACAGTCAAGGCAAGTGAGTATAAAGCAACGAAAAAAGAGCCGCAGCCCCAGCCGGAAGAATATCACGACGGGGATTTCGCGCCTGATGTGACGAAGCTGGATCTGCGCAAGCTCTACCTTGTGGAGAAGCCCCACGACGGGGAAAAATTCCGCCGCATGAAGGAAAAGACCCCTGCCCGCCTTGGCTCGGGACGTGCCGGCGCGCGGTACAAGACCCTGACCATGCTGCGCTTTCGTGCCGATCACGCCGCGGCGCAGGACGCGGTCTGGTCGGAGCTGGAAGCGGATTTTGCCAAGGAGCATGACCTGCTCCCCACCAAGACAAAGTGCGACAACAAAGACGAATATCTCACCCGCCCCGACCTGGGTCGCTGCTTTGACGAACACAACGCCAAAGCCATCAAGGGTGTCATCGACGCACCGCCCCGGGTGCAGCTGGTGGTGGGTGACGGGCTTTCCAGCGCAGCCATCAGCGCCAACGCCTTGGATTGCATGGCGGCGATCAAGGACGGACTGAAGCTGCGGGGCATCCAGACGGGCAAGGACATTTTCGTCAAATACTGCCGTGTGGGCGCGGGCGATGCCATCGGCGACATCACCGGCTGTGAGCTGGTATGCGTGCTGGTGGGCGAACGTCCGGGTCTGGTGACGGACAAGAGCATGTCCGCCTATCTCACCTACAAGCCCCACACGGGCGTGTCCGAATCCAGCCGCACAGTGGTCAGCAACATCCACGACGGCGGCACACCGGCGGCGGAAGCCGGTGCGTATATTGCAGAGCTGATCGAAACGATCCTGAAGAAAAAGGTGTCCGGCGTTGGGCTGCATCTGGAGGCGGCACAATGATTCCCGTGAATGTTCTGGCGGTGCGGTATCTCGCCGGTACAGACCCGGCTCTTGCCCAATCCTTGGGCGCATCCAAGGGGTATCCCTGCCTCGGGATGCTGACAACAGACTGCGACGATGCCACCTATATTGCCCTTGATGCGGCGACAAAAGCTGCTGACGTGGAGGTGGTGTATGCCCGCAGCTTTTACGCAGGCGCAGCCAACGCATCCACACCCCACGCGGGGGAGGTCATCGGCATTCTTGCCGGTCAAACGGCAGCCGCTGTGCGCAGTGGCATGGATGCAGCGCTGGACGCGCTGAAGGGGATCGGCTTTGACGAGGTAGCGGGTGTGCCGTATCTTGCCCATACAGTCAGCAGCGTGGGGACGTTTCTTGCAAAGGAAGCGGATGTTCCCGCCGGCAGTGCCATTGCGTACCTGATCGCGCCGCCGCTGGAGGGCATGTATGCCATGGATGCGGCGCTGAAGGCAGCGGATGTGAAGTTATGTAAACTGTACGCACCACCCAGCGAAACCAATTTCGGCGGTGGCTTGCTCAGCGGCACCCAAAGTGCCTGCGCCGCAGCCTGCGCCGCCTTCTCCGCCGCGGTGGCAGAGGTGGCACGGCAGCCACGGATGATGTAAAGGAGCGTGAATATGGAAATTGACAAGGACTTAGCCGCGAGGCAGGAAGCCCGGTTGCTGTGCCGGCAGGCAAAGGCGGCGCAGGAGCGTCTTGGGGCATTTTCTCAGGAAAAGCTGGACGCGATCGTGGAGAATATCGCCCAAAAATTCTCCGCAGCCGCCGTGGAGCTGGCACAAATGGCAGCCTGCGAGACCGGCTTCGGCAACGCCGAGGACAAAACGGTGAAAAACCGCTTTGCATCCCGGCGGGTCGCGGAAGCGGTGCGGGGCATGAAAACCGTGGGTCTGCTCCGTGAGATCCCCGAAAAACAGCTGTGGGAGATCGG
Organism: Faecousia sp.; assembly: GCA_045580465.1. Classification (GTDB taxonomy): domain Bacteria; phylum Bacillota; class Clostridia; order Oscillospirales; family Oscillospiraceae; genus Faecousia. The sequence goes on along the minus strand of JAZNNV010000063.1, from coordinate 1,266 downwards.
CGTACCCATGGGCGTCATCGCCGCCATCGTCCCCAGCACCAACCCCACTTCAACGGTCTGCTACAAGGCGATCATCGCCCTGAAATCCGGCAATACTATCGTCTTTTCACCCCATCCCAAGGCGATGGAATGCACCCTGCGGGCTGCCCGGATCGTAGCTGCGGCAGCGGAAGAAGCCGGCGCGCCGGCAGGATCCATCAGCTGCCTTTCCATGGCGCAGATGGCTGGCACCCAGGAGCTGATGAGTGCCCCGGAAATCAGCCTGATCCTCGCCACCGGCGGGCCGGGCATGGTACGCGCGGCGTACTCGTCAGGCAAGCCCGCCATCGGCGTGGGCGCGGGCAACGGACCTGCCTATATCCACCACTCCGCCGATGTTTCTCAGGCGCTTGCCTGCATCGCAAGGTCGAAAACCTTCGACTTCGGCACGGTCTGCGCCTCGGAGCAGAGCATCATCGTGGAAGCGTCCATGGAAGCGGCGGTGCGGCAGGAGGGTGCAAAACAGGGCTTCTATTTTATGTCAACCGATGAGGCAGGAAAGCTGGCAAAGCTGCTGTTCCGCCCCACGGGCGCGCTGAATCCCGACATCGTAGGCAAAGCGGCCACAGTGCTGGCGGAAAAGGCGGGCTTTTCCGTTCCGCAGGGTACGAAGGTACTGGTAGCACGGGAGCAGGAGGCAGGGCCGACCCGCCCCTACTCCATGGAAAAGCTCTGCCCCGTGCTGGCGTTTTTCGTGATGGAAAGCGAGGACGCGATCCTGCAAAAAGCCATTGAGGTGCTGCGCCACGAGGGCGCGGGACACACCTTCGCCATGCACGCAAACGACCGGGCCGCGGTGGAAAAATTTGCGCTGCAGATCCCCGTTTCCCGCTTTCTCGTGAACACACCGGCGGCTCTCGGCGGCATCGGACAAAGCACAGCGCTGTTCCCCGCCCTGACCCTCGGCTGCGGCGCGGTGGGCGGCAGCTCGTCCTCCAACAATATCTCGCCGCTGGATCTTATCAACATCCGGCGGGTGGCGTGGGGTTCGGAAGACAGCGTGCAAACCCATGGTGTCGACCCCGCGCTGGTGGAAATGCTGACACAAAAGCTACTGGAACGTCTGAATAAAAAGTTGTAATTTAACAAAAAAACGAAAGGAAATGGTAACTTATGGACACAAATTCTTTGGGAATGATCGAAACAAAGGGTCTCGTCGGCGCGATCGAAGCGGCAGACGCCATGGTAAAATCCGCCAACGTGCAGCTGGTGGGCAAGGAGCAGGTG
>JAZNNV010000062.1:0-3963 GCA_045580465.1 Faecousia sp. | reverse complement strand
ACAAGACTTCTTCAGCTGTCCGATTGATCCACAAGTCCGGCATTGTTGTTTCCTGCCAGACCGAGCGGAGCCAGTTCCAGAACAAGGAGACCTGTTTGAAGATGCTGCGTTCCAAGCTGGTTGAGATCCGGGAGCGTGAGCATCTTGCCAACATCGCTGACATCAAGGGCGTGCAGCAGAAGATCGAGTGGGGCAGCCAGATCAGAAACTATGTTTTCATGCCCTACACCCTTGTCAAGGATACCCGCACTGGCTGCGAGACCTCCAATGTCAATGCGGTCATGGACGGCGCGCTGGATCCCTTTATCGAAAGTTACCTGAATTGTCTGGCGACCGGCAACTGGGTACAGAAATAAAATAAAAAAATATCGAATGGCACTTGCTTTTTTTGAAGCTTTGTGCTACTATAGTTAGGATTTTGTAACACACCCGTTGGAGGGAGGTTTAGAAATGGATGTTTTGGAGATTATTGTGACGGTCCTTGAGGTCATCGCAAGCGTTGCTCTGATCGTTGTTGTTCTGCTGCAATCCGGTAAGGAAGCAGGTCTGTCCGGTGCGATTGCCGGCGGCAGTCAGGATACTTACATGAACAAGAACAAGAGCGGCAATCTGGACAAGATTCTTGCATCTGCTACCAAGTGGATCGCTCTGGTTTGGATCTTGCTGACGCTGTCCCTGAGCCTGTTTTAATTTGCTGCCACCTCAGTCCATGGCTGAGGTGGTTTCTATTATCATTTAGGAGTGAGCGCTATGAAGGCAGTAAAGCTTGCAGGTTTGGAGCCTGCGTCTGTATTCGGTTATTTTGAAAAGATCTGTTCCATTCCCCATGGATCCCGCAATACCAAGGCGATCAGCGACAATCTGGTTTCCTTTGCCCGGGAGCATGGAATCAGTTATGAGCAGGACGAGCTGAACAATGTGCTGATGTATCAGGAGGGTACCTGTGGCTATGAAGACCACGCGCCCGTGATCCTGCAGGGTCACATGGATATGGTCTGCGAGAAGGATGCTGATTGCCCCATTGATATGGACACAGACGGTCTTGATGTGGACCACGACGGCACGTGTGTCTTTGCCCACGGTACGACCCTCGGCGGTGACAACGGTATTGCGGTTGCCTTTATTCTTACGCTGCTTGCAGACAAGACCATTCCCCATCCTCCGCTGGAGGTCATCATCACTGTGGATGAGGAGATCGGCATGGAGGGTGCTGCCGGGGTGGATCTGTCCCGTTTCAAGAGCCGCACCATGCTCAACCTTGACTCGGAAGACGAGGGTACGTTTACCGTTGCCTGCGCCGGTGGCGCACGGGGTACGATTACCCTTCCTGTGGAGCGCCGTATCACCTACGGTCCTTGCGTTAAGCTGATCGTTGACGGTCTTCGCGGCGGTCATTCCGGCGTGGAGATCCACAAGCCGCTGGCGAACGCCAATAAGGTCATGGCGGAATTTCTCGGTCGTATCCAAAAGCTGATGCCCTTGTGCATCACAAAGCTTCAGGGCGGCAATAAGGATAATGCGATCCCTCGTTCCTGCGAGGTCACATTGATCCCTCTCGGCATCAATGTGGAGCGGATCAATGATATTGCAGCTGAATTGCAAAGTGAGATCCGCGCCGATTTTGACGAGCCTGACGCAGTTGTGTATGGTGAAAATGTGGATGCTCTTGGCGGTAATGCGGTCACAACGGAGTGTACCGCAAAGATCATCGCGCTACTCAACGCTGCGCCCAACGGTGTTCAGTCCATGAGTGAGGATATCGAAGGCTTGGTGCAGACCAGCCTGAACCTTGGTGTTGTCCGATTGGATGAGGAGCTAAGCCTTACCTTTGCGGTGCGCAGCTCTGTCAATCAGGAAAAGCGGGAGCTGCTGAAGCGCCTTTCCGACCTTGCCGCTTTCTATGAGGGCAGCTATTCCGAAATGGGCGATTATTCCGCATGGGAGTACAAAAAGGATTCTCACCTTCGTGACGTGATGGTGGCAACCTTTGAGCGGATGTATGCCAGGAAGCCGAATGTAGTTGCGATCCATGCCGGTCTAGAGTGCGGCTTGCTCAGTGAGAAGCTTCCGGGTCTTGACTGCGTATCTATTGGTCCTGACATGCACGATATCCACACCAGCCGCGAAAAGCTGGATATTGCGTCCACAAAACGCACTTGGGAATATATTCTTGAGGTGTTGAAAGCACTCTGATGAAAAATAGACCTGCTTCGGTAGGTCTATTTTTTGTTTCGGATCAGCCTGATGATCCATTTGAGATCCCGCCGGCTGAAAATACCGAACACGATCAAAAGGCACATCAGAACGATCACAGCGATGATCGATTCCCAAAGAGGGGAATGGATGCTGCGACACAGAAAGACAGATAATACCGCCGCAAGAAGGGTTAGTACAACCTCACCCACATTGATCACAACACCTGTTATCTTCAAAAGCCTGCGGATGCTCAGCAGGAAATTGATCACATGGGTTACCGTAAAGCTGACAAAATAACCAAAGATTCCGTAACGCGGCAGCAGCAGGTATAGAAATGCCACATCCATGGTGTTGGTGAAAATGTTATATTGCACCGAAGCCCGCTGCTGCCCGAGTCCCTTGATCATAGCATCTGTCACTGCGTCACAGTAAAGCAGTACAGCAAGAGGGGAGAACCATTTGAGATATTTGCCTGCCTCTGCACTCTTGTAAAAGGTCATACAAAGGGGCTCTGCACACAAATACAGGATCATTCCGCACAACGTTCCGAATAGCAATGCGATCCGCAGGCATCGCTTGACCAGATACTTGATCCGCATTTGACTTCCGGCGGCATTGCATCGTGCCAGCTCCGGGATGAGCAGCTCTGTCAGACCGAACAGCAGTGCCATGGGAAAGGTCAGGATCGGAAAGACCATGCCGCAAACTGTTCCGAAGGCGGCAAGAGGTGACTGAGCGCCGTGATAAAGTGCCAGCCGCTTGGGAACCATCAGGTTCTCTACAGTCGAGATGCCCGTTCGGAGGTTATCTGCCATTGCCAAGGGGATTGCAGTACTGCAAAGACGTCTGCTGACTTTGATCCGATTGGATGATACCCGAGGTTCTTTCAGGCGCAGTATCAGCAGCGAGATCAGGGTCAGGCAAGCACCGAAACCGCTGCCCATCACTACCGACTGACAGGATCGTACAGCGTCGCCCTGCGCCCAGCCTTTCAGCAGCAGGATCGTGCAGAGCATTGTGCAGAATTGTTCCGCGATCTCAATGGCTGCGAGAGTCGTAATGCGATTGCTCCCGGTAAAATATCCGACCATTACACCGCACAGACAGTTGACCGGCAAAAAAGCTGCAAACAATCGCACCGCGTCTACGATTTGCGGATTGCCGATCCACCTTTGGGCAATAAACGGCGCACCGAAATACACGGTCAAACCGACAAAACAGCTTGCGATCATGCTGTATAACGTGCAGCCGGACAGTACCCAAATGATGCTGCCGGGACGTTTCCTGCCCACTTCCTCGGCGGTGAGGTACATGGTAGCGGTGCGGATGCCTGCCATGCCCGCCACCATCGCCATAGAGCCAACACTCAAAACAAGCTGAAGAAGCCCCACACCCTCAGCGCCGATGGTGCCGGACAGATAGACCTGAAAGGAAGTCGCGACCAACCGCAGCAGCAGATTGACGCAGGTCAGCAGGATAGCACTATAAAAGATCGAGCGTTTGCGTGACAAGAAAATCACCCCTTGTCCACACTCTATGCGGACAAGGGGCGGTAAAGACTATGAATTTAGAAGCCTGAGAAGGTCTTGCACAGCGGTGCAAGGGGACACTGCGCGCATTTCGGATTACGTGCGGTACAGATCTCGCGACCGAACAGCACGATGCGGTGACAGAAGTCAGAGCTTTCTTCGGCGGGAAGGATATTCCGAAGCTGCTTTTCACACTTTTCGGGATCTTTTGTGCCAAGTCGGATCGTAGCCATGTCGT
>JAZNNV010000061.1:0-7838 GCA_045580465.1 Faecousia sp. | reverse complement strand
TTGTAGGAAAATCCAAAAGTTTAGATTTTCCCACAATGCTTATCTTTTGGTCTTTGGTTCGGAATAGTGTAGTGCTGGCGGTCTATCTCTTGTTTTCGGTTGCTTGCTTCCTTACCGTACATGAGCATTCGCGCCGGGGTTGTCGTTGCCGTAACCCTCCATGAGATTGACAACGCCCCAAATGCCAAGACCAGCCCCAAGAGCGATAACCAGTGTTTTCAAAACGCCTACTGCGGAAGTAAAAAATGCCATGATAAAATCCTTTCTGCCGCGTGTGCGGCTGTCCGTCAAGCGGACAAAAGGCGGTCAGCGTTTGGTCGCCGCCGCATAAAAAAACCGCCCTGTATGAAAGGCGGTGTCCCCACGCTGCGTAAGTTCTGCGGCGCGGCGGTATTCAGTTGTAAGGGTTTGGGCGGTACGTCCCCCGGTAGGGGCGCGTATCATGTAGCCCGTGTTTACGTTCTTCATTTCCGATCAGCTCCTTAAAAAATCTTTTTATGAATGACAGGTAGGAAAGGGTCTGTTTCCGTAGCCGTCGGCGGTGTGGGAATGTGGGTAACTGGCTGCTCTTTTGGGATTGTGGGTAACTCTGTTTGCAGGACGTGGGAAAGCCGCACTTTGGCTTTTCCATGTGCTGTGAATGGAGTTATCCATGATCCCATAGCCTGTTATCCACATTTCCATGCCGCAAATCTTTTAAGCCCTGTCACTGTTTCGGGACAAGCCCCATGCGGCGGGCTATTTCCTCCGCGTAAAGCTCCACATAGCGGCGTTCCATTTCTTCCCGCCACGCCCGTATTCCCGCATCAATGGTGTTTGCCATATCCAGCAGCCACTTCATTTCAAGCTGTTTCCGCTGCTCCCGCTGCTTCTTCTGTTTCTTTCTGATACGCTTATTCATGGTCTGCGTCCTCCTGTAAATGCGCCCGGTTCTTTTCGTAAAGCCGTTCACAATCCTTGATAAATTTCCGTAAGGCAGCCTGCCGTCTTTGTTCCTCCCGGATTTTCGGGTTGACAAGCACCGTAAACCGCCGCCTGTCTGTGCCGGGGCGTTCATTCACTGTCTGCGTCCTCCTGTAACTCTGCCCCGTCGATCTCGTAAACGTCAAATTCCTCGTCCGGCTTCACTATGGCGGGGCGGCGTTTGATGTGCTTCTCCATGTCAAAGGCGTTCTTCGGGTCAGCGTCGGAGAGGTACTTGTATTTCGGGTGCTTCGTTATATCGAATTTATCCGAAAAGAACGGGCGCACCCCGCGCACCTGTAAAATGCACTTGCCGCCGTCCATGACCGCGATCTCGTCCTGCGTCATAAGCTCCTTTCCCAGCTTTTGGTAGTTCATGCCGTGGGAAAGCTCCCGTCCCCGCGTTTCGGACGTGTTGAAGCTGTCTATGGTTTCCTTGCCTAAAATCTCCGATATTTCTTTGAGGGTGCTTTTTTCCTTGCCGCCCAAGAAAAGGGTTGTGTCGCAATTCCCTACAATCGTGTCAGCGTTGTCCTTATAGATTGCCTTTAGCTGGCTCTGTGACTGCAAAATGATTGACGCGGATATTTCCCGGCTTCGGATTGTGGCGATCAGCTTCTCAAATTTTGGGATTTGCCCGATATTCGCAAATTCATCAAGTAAGCACCTTACATGGACGGGAAGCCGCCCGCCGTATTCATCATCTGCTTTGTCGCACAAGAGGTTGAATAGCTGGGTATAGAGAATACTCACGACAAAGTTAAAAGTGTCGTCGGTGTCACTGATAATGACGAAAAGGGCGGTCTTTCTGTCCCCCAGCGTGTCAAGCTCCATTTCGTCCGTTTCCATAAGCTCCCGCAGCTCCTTAATGTCAAAGGGGGCTAACCTCGCACCGCAGGAAATGAGGATAGAGCTTCGCGTCTTGCCCGCCGATAACAGGAATTTCTTGTACTGCCGGACAGCGAAATGCTCCGGGTCTTTTTCTTCCAGCCGTTCAAACATGAGGTCAACCGGGCTTTGAAATTCCGGGTCGTCCTCGCGGGCTTCGCTGGCGTTTATCATTTCAAGCAGCGTCGTGAAGTTCTTTTCATCCTCCGGGGCTTCGTAGTGGATATAGCCGATAAGGGCGCAATAGAAAAGCCGTTCCGACTTCACCCAAAAATCCTCGCCGGATTTCTCCCCGTCGCCTTTGGTGTTGGCGATTATGGTATTTACCAACTTCAAAATGTCTTTCTCGCTGCGGATATACGCAAAGGGGTTGTACCGCATGGACTTCTTGAAATTGATTGTGTTCAGCACTTTTATCCTGTACCCGCCACGCTGTAAGAGCTTCCCGCACTCGATTAAAACCGTGCCTTTCGGGTCTGTGACAACATAGCTGCTGTGCATTTGCATGAGCGACGGTTTGACGAAAAAGCGGGTCTTGCCGCTGCCGGAACCGCCGATTACAAGAATGTTCTTGTTGCGGGCATATTTTGGCTGCTTCGGTCGGCTGTTCATGGTGAGCCGTTCCGTCTGTGTTAAGGGAATATTGTTCTCAAATACCGGGTCTATGTAAGGCTTTATGTCCTCCGGCGTTCCCCAGCGGGCGGAACCGTACTCAATGCCCTTGCGGTATTTCTTCGCGTTCTTGCCCTTTAGGTAAACGGCAAGCCGGATAACCACCGCCCCGGCAATGCCGATCAGTAAATCGGCGGGGTGGAAGCTGGGCGCGGCACTGGCAAAAGCGGCGGTAAAGCCCTCCCCAAGATGTAAAATCTTTTGGCTTGCGTCCATGCCGGGGGAAAGCCGGACAGCCGCACCCACCTTGTCAAACAGGTACACAAATAGCAGATACGGGAGATTGAGGATAAGCAGTTTTTTTACTTCCGGCTTCATAGCGATACCTCCCTGTCCTTGTTTTTGGTCTGCTGGCGGCTGGCGTTCAGCTCCTTTGCCTTTTCCCGGAAAGCGGCTAATGCCTTTCGGATTGAGGGCTTCTTGTCCTGCGTCAGCTTCTTAGCGGAAAACTCCTTGAAAGCGGCGGTCAGCGCGTCCGCGTCCCTGCCCTTGAAGAATACAAGGTAACGGGGCGGGGTTTCCGTCGCGTCCTTTTTCAGCGCAAAGTCGATACCGTATTTTTTGGCGGTACTCTCAAACGCCTTGATATTGTCTTTCGTGATCTCAATGTTGGACACGCCCGTGTTCTGCTTCATAAGCTGCTTTAGGGTCTGTTTCCCGTGGGGCTGCTTGCCGATCTGCTTCTTTGCCTGTGCAAGCGCGGCTTTCATTGCCTTTTGCAGCACTTCGGCGGTCAGCTTCCCGGTCTTGATATACAGGGCAACGGTTTTTTCGTTGATCTCGTCCTGCATGGGGTCTGTCCCTCCTTTCGGGGTAGTCTATGGGGCGGCGGTCAGATACGCACCCGCAGCCCGTTAAGGTCGTCGGCTCTGATACCCACTAAGTACCATTCCTGTTTCATGTTCATTTCAATGCGGGTCGGCTTCCACTTGCCACGGGTGAACACGTCGAAACAGTCCCCGCAATGCAGCCCGCCGTAGTAGCTGGCAAGGTCAAAGCGAATGTCATAGCGGTCTGTGCGCTCGTCAAATACCAATGCTCCTGTTCTCTGTGCCATAATAAAAATCCTCCTTTTAGTGTTTACAGGCTTTCGCCCGGTTTGAATGAATAAGGGTCGTGCGGCTCCTGTGGCGCAAGTGCGCCGCTTGCCATATCGTGAGCCACAAGGGACGTGTAATAGTTGCCGATAGTGGACGGGGCATTGAAAAGCACCGCCCGTAAATACTGCTTGATGTTGCGGATTTTCGTTGTGTTCTCTCGCATACAGTCCAGCACAAAGCGGATATGTTCGCTGTCTAACTTCATAAACTTTGCTTTCACCAGCTCGGCGGGGTAATCGTCCCCGGCAATGCGGATTGTCTTTCTCCGGGTGCAGACGGTTTCCAGCATAATGTCAACGATTTCGTCCAGCCTGTCACCGTCAAACTTCATATCCTGCATGAGAATGTCATAGGAGATATTGTCCTTGATGATCTCCCGGTAAATCTCATATGCGCTCTGTGTTTCCGTTTCCTTTCGTTTCCGTTCCGGCGGCGTAGCCGCTTCTCTGTCAGAGGGAGAGGGGTTAGGGGAAAGGATAGGAATGGAATGGGTACTTTGTAAATCTGTATTTATTTTTTCTTTTGTTGGTAAATCAGTTTTTTGTATATCTTTATTTAATTGCATTGGATTTTCCAACGTAGGTTTTTCCAACATTGGTTTTTCCTGCGTTGGATTATCCAATGTTGGATTTTCCAATGTAGGTAAATCCGGCGTAGGTTCTGTATGCGGCTGCTCATAGATCACATAATCGGCTCCGCGCAAGCGTCCCTTTTCGTCGCGTTCCCGTGAACGGACGATATACCCGGCGCGTTCCAGCTCCTTTATGGCTTCCCGGATAGCGTCTATCTTTTCCCGGTTGATCTGTGACAGCCCCGCAAGGGTGTAGTCCCAATCTTCGGGAAGTGACAGCATTTGCGATAAAAGCCCCTTTGCCTTTAAGGTCAGCTCCTTGTTGCGTAAATGGTGGTTGCTCATAACGGTATAGCCCTTGTTGCGCTCCACTCGGAAAACTGCCATAGCTTCATCACTCCTTTGGTTGTGGATTTGTTACGCGATAGAACGCCGTTTTGCCGGGTTTAGGTATAAATCCCTGTCCCCGGCAGAAGTGCGCCCGCAAAGCCGCATATAGCAAGGCTTTTTTCGCCCCTACTGCGTAACATGAGGGCATAAAAAAAGCGGCGTTCCTGTTCTCCCGGTATTGGGATAGAGAAACGCCGCGTTTGCGTCGTATTCAGTTTTCATTTATTCTTTCTCAATGCTGTGTGCTGGTGTTTGGGCTTGCAGGGTTCCGGGCGGCATATCAAGGCTCTTTCCCTCAAAAGTAGTAAATTGGTAGTAAATTCAGTTTGAAATCCTGCTTGTATGCCCGTAAATCAAGGCTTTTTTGAGATAATCAACCATTTTTTACATAAAAATAGTATATATGATGACCTCCTGGCAAAAACAAATTGCGCCGTATTATACTGTATAGTCATTATGCCCTTGTGGAAAATCGACAAAAAGTCAATTTGACCATAAAATTGATAATGACAAAAACAGACAGGAGGTGATCGTAGCGATGGACGTAAATGAGCTTAATTATGAGATGATCGGTAAGCGTATTCGTGCTGAACGTATCAAAAAGGGATGGCAGCAGGCAGAACTTGCTTTTCGTAGCGACGTGACTTCTGCTCATTTGAGCCACATCGAAACAGGAAAGACAAAGTTGGCTCTACCGACTATCGTTAAGATTGCGAACGCATTGTCTGTTTCTGTAGATGAGCTGTTGTATGACAGCATGGAACAGGTAAAGGCCGTTTATGACAAAAAGATTGCTGAAGAACTTGAAGATTGTGATCCTGCGGAGCTTCAGGCATTTTTGGAAATCATTCAATCGACCAAAAAGGTTCTTCGGACAAATCGAAAAGTAACGATGACCTACTGATTACATAGCACATTGAATTACTTCAGAGCAAGACACTCCAACAATTCGCAAGGATTGCCGCTGTGAATGCCCTTCAAGTATCGTAACTGAAAACTTGATGCAATAACTGCATTTTCATAAGAAAGATGTCTTGACTGCCGGTATCAAATAATTGATATGACAGCCAACCCATTTAATCAAAGAATGAGCCGCAAAGCTGTCATGGTCTGTAAAGACCATAGTAGTTTTGCGGCCTTTTTCTATAAAACATAAGGAGACCACGCAAATGCAAGATAAAAAACTTTTGAAAGACAATGAGGAATTGGACATCGCAGATGTCACGGAGTACGCCCGATACTCAATGGAGATTGAGCGTACTTTCGCAGAATTACAAAAAGGATTAGCTGTTTGCTATGACCCCAAGGAAATCGCTCTGAAGGCGATGCGAGTAGCAACAGATTTTTATGATGCCGACTGGTGCGGTATTTTTGAGGTTGATCTGGAATTGGGTATATTCTCTCCCTTCTGGTGGTATAACCGTGAATTGGGCGCAATGTCCAAGACCCTATCTGCTGAGATTGAAGTGATGGAATATCAGAGATGGATTGATTCTCTCAATAATCACACAGCCATGATTATTGAGGATAGAGAAGAAGTCCGTGACACATATCCAGAAGAATATGCGCTTTACACCCGTTTGCAAGTAAAGAACCTGATGGCAGTTCCTTTCTGGAAAGGTCCGGTGGGCTTTCTGGTTTTGAAAAACCCGAAGCGATACACGAAGCAGACGAGCTTCCTCCGTATGCTGAATTATATTGTGGTGAACTCTCTCAGCGAGTATTTTATGATCGAGACCAGCAAGCTGACCCTGACCTCTCCAAGAATTAACAGCGACAATGATGTTTATATCAGCCTGTTTGGTGAAATGAAGATTATCGGTTCAAAGGGCATTTTGACCGAAGAAGAATTGAAATCCCCGAAGATTGCCAGAGTTTTGGCCTATCTGCTTCTGACGAAAAAGAATGGTGTTTCTCCCAGAGAAATGGCAGACGCTATTTGGCCTGACGAAGATATTGATAGCGTCACCAAGAATTTCAAGGGATTGATTTACCGCTTACAGCAAGCCTTCAGCTTGATTTCTGATAGCCGTCTTGTGATTTCTACACCCAATGGCTACAAGCTGAATTGCAAACTGAATATCACGACTGACTATGAACTGTTCCAGATGAAACGAACCAATGCGTTAAACGCAACAACAGCCGAGCAGAAGATTTCCCTGTTGGAGAAAGCATTTGATCTTTACAATGGTTCTTTCTTCCGTTCCGCAGCCGGTGAGCATTGGATTATGCCGACAGCAGTTGACTATTACCATAAATATGTATCTCTGGCAGGTGAACTGCTGAAAACTCTGTATGAGGAAATGCACTATGGCTGCGTTCACAATTATGCTACCAGAGCTTTGCAACACGCACCCCATGCCGAGGATCTTTACTTTTGGATGATTCGATCTTTGATGAGAGTCGGTCATTCTGAGGTTGCCCGTGGCGAGCTACGCATGGCACAAACAAAACTGCTTGATGAAGAATATTCTGCTTTGGTGAACAGATTGAAAGATGCAGGCGATATGCCTTGATTTGGCTTATAACACCGCCACAAACCTTCATAACACTTTCATAACACCCGATTTTTTTCATAACACCTTCATAACACCGTTGTGTGACCACCACGAACTTTCATAACACCTTCCATAACACCTCCGCCAGTTATGTTTTCTGGGCAAGAACGAAATTGCCTTAGAAAATGTAATCGGCGGGGGTATCTTTTTTGAATAATGGACAGCGCAAAGGCGCACCAGTTCTTGCAAGAAATTGTGAGATCTGGTGCGCTTCTTTTATTTCAGGGGACATTCCCCGCAATCATTCACCTCCCAGCTTCTTGAAATTTTTATTTTCAAAATTTCAAGAAATCGGAGGAACATGAATGTATTACGACTTGGTCGAAAGCGGAAAAAGAATTAAAGCATTGAGAAAGAAACACGGGCTTACACAGGAAAGGCTCGCAGAGCAGTTGGGCATTGCCGTAAATACCGTTGCACGAATTGAAATCGGCAACAGAGGTATCTCTATTGATTTGGCAATCGAATTGGCTGTGCGCTTCGATACAACCCTTGATTACATATTTTTAGGTCGTGAATAACCCCGAAACTCTACCTACGAGGCAATAAAAACTTGCATGAGAAACCAGTACAATTTAGACACAGCCAATGAAAAAAAGGCTGGTCGATCCTTGAAAACTGAATACACAGTCATCGAATACGTTCCTGTTGCCGGTGCGAGAGCATCAGCCACATCAGCGGTACGCCGTGACGTAT
>JAZNNV010000060.1:0-13061 GCA_045580465.1 Faecousia sp. | reverse complement strand
GGGTGGGCTCTTGCCCCACCTTTTCACCCTTACCCTGCATCCCGAAGGAACGCAGGGCGGTATCTCTCTGTTGCACTTGTCCTGAGGTCACCCTCGGCGGGCGTTACCCGTTATCCTTGCCCTGTGGAGCCCGGACTTTCCTCACCTGCAGCTTTTCAGCTTGCAGCCGCGGCTGTCCGACCCCGTCGCCCGATTATTGTAACGCAAATCCGCGGGATTGTCAAATGTCTTGCAAATTGCATCCGGGGAATATATAATAAAAAAGAGGTGAACTTCATGCATCGCGTATTTGGAGAAAAATGGGAAGGTGAGTGCTTTCATCGCCCGGGGGCGTACCTGATCCCGGTGCACGACGGCAAGGTCGCTGTTGCGCGGGTCGACGTCAGGCATTATCTGCTGGGCGGTGGCATCGAGGGTGCGGAGACCCATGAAGAATGCATTTACCGTGAATGTTTGGAAGAAGCGGGGCATACTTGCACCATAGGAGGCTTTCTCTGTTCCGCGGAGTGGTATACCACCAATGCGGAAGGACAGAAGGCACATTATACGCAGTACTACTATTACGGCACACTTGACCGAAAGGTCAGCGAGCCGACAGAGCGCGACCATGAGCTGCTGTGGGTTCCCATTGGGGAGCTCTGCGGGAAGCTGCAGGTGAATATGCAGAATTGGGCGCTGGAACAATATATGGAGAAGATGAAATCATGACAGGTTTTGAAGCTTTCTTTGAGAATTTGAGAGGCAGATCCGTAGCGGTGCTGGGACTGGGTGTCAGCAACCGTCCGCTGGTACGCCTTCTTTTGGAATTTGGCTGCCGGGTGTCCGGCGGCGACCGCACGCCCCGGGAAAAGCTGGATGCGGAGGTGTTGGAGCTGGAAAAGCTGGGCTGTCGGCTGTTCCTTGGCGATACCTTCTATGAGGAAATGAGTGCGGAGATCGCTTTCCGTACCCCCGGTATGCATCCTGAAAGTCCCGCTGTTATGGCGCTTCGGGAAAAGGGGGCGAAAATCACATCAGAAATGGATGTTTTCTTCGAGGTCTGTCCCTGCAAGATCATTGCCGTCACCGGCTCGGACGGAAAGACCACCACCACGACCCTGATTTCGGAAATGCTGAAAGCCGCGGGAAAAACCGTCTGGCTGGGTGGCAACATCGGCGTACCCCTGCTGCCCCTGACCCGGAACATGTCCGAAACGGATGTGGCGGTGGTGGAGCTCAGCTCCTTCCAGCTGATCGACATGACCCACAGCCCCGCGGTGGCGGTGATCACCAACCTTGCGCCGAACCATCTGGATGTGCATAAGGATATGGACGAATATGTCTGGGCGAAGAAGAATATTTACCGCTTTCAGGATGCCAAGGGCGTGCTGATCGTCAACGGGGATAATGCCATTACAGCAAATTTACGTGGCAATGGCACGACCAAGACCTTCTCCCGCATCGGTGCGGGAACGGCTCAGCTGGAAGAGGATACGATCTGCCGCAACGGTCAGAAGGTGCTGGAAACAAAGGACATTTTGATCCCCGGCGTGCATAACATCGAAAACTATATGGCTGCCATGCTGGCGGTTGAGGGAATGGTGTCGGATGAGGTGATCCGTCATGTCGCCACGTCCTTCGGCGGTGTGGAGCATCGCATTGAGCTGGTGCGCATCAAGGATGGCGTGCGGTTTTACAACGATTCCATCGCATCTTCGCCCAGCCGTACCATTGCGGGCTTGCGCAGCTTTTCTGAAAAGGTGATCCTGATCGCCGGCGGCTACGACAAGCATATTCCCTATGATGTCCTCGGCCCGGAGATTTGCGCTCATGTGAAAAAGCTCTTTTTGGGCGGATACACCGGACCGCTGATCCGTGCTGCTGTGGAAGCTGCGGAAGGGGAGAAGCCGGAGATCGTGGACTGTGGTGACTTTACGGCGGCTGTGTTGGCAGCAGCCGGTGCTGCCCAGCCGGGAGATGTGGTGCTGATGAGTCCTGCCTCGGCGGCGTTTGATCAGTTCAAGAACTTTATGGTCCGGGGCGAATATTACAAAAAACTGGTAATGGAGCTGTAAGGAATGAATATCAGCAAGTTTACAAAGCTCGCCCGCAAGGCGCTGCCGCTGAAGCCCTGCGGCGCGGTGATCGTGGCAGCGGGAACGGCATCCCGCATGGGGGGCATCGATAAGGTCATGGCACCCTTGATGGGAGAGCCGATGATCGTGCATACAGTCCGCGCGTTTCAAAATTGCGACGCCATCCGTGAGATCATCGTGGTGACCCGGCAGGATCTGATCGTGCCGATCATGGATCTGTGTCACGAATTTGATAAGCTGCGTGCCGTCATCGTGGGCGGCGACACCCGGCAGGAGTCGGTGGAGCGGGGCATCAGCGCCCTTTCCGGCAGCATGAAGCTGGTGGCGGTGCAGGATGGCGCCCGTCCGCTGATCACATGGCAGGTCATCGACAGAACAGTCCGCGCTGCAAACAGCTATGGCGCGGCTGCACCGGCGATCCCCGTCAAGGATACCATCAAGGTGGTACAGGGCGGTGTCGTTAAGGAAACGCCCGCGAGAAGCGCCCTGCAAGCCGTTCAGACACCTCAGGTGTTTGATATTGATCTGCTCCGGGGTGCGCTGCAAAAGGCGAAAGAAGACGAAGCAGCGGTCACAGACGACTGCTCCGCGGTGGAACGGCTGGGAATGTCTGTCAAGATCGTGGAGGGCGACGAGCGCAACATCAAGGTGACCACCCCAATGGATCTGAAGATCGCGCAGCTGCTGATGGAGGAAATGCAATGAGAATCGGACATGGTTACGATGTGCATAAACTGGTTGAGGGGCGTAATTTGATTCTCGGCGGCGTGAAGATTCCCTTTGAACTGGGTTTGCTGGGGCACAGCGATGCGGATGTGCTGCTGCACGCAGTATCGGATGCGTTGCTGGGTGCAGCGGGGCTGCGTGATATTGGCTACCACTTTCCGGATACCGATCCGCAGTATAAGGGTGTGGATTCTCTGAAGCTGCTGCAGACCGTGGGTAAAAAGGTCACTGCTGCCGGTTACCGCATCAGCAACATTGATGTGACGCTGGTGGCACAGAAGCCGAAGGTGGGGAAGGTCATCCCCCAAATGGTGCAAAACATCGCTTCTGCGCTGGAACTGGACACAGCCCGGGTCAACGTCAAGGCGACCACGGAGGAGGGGCTGGGCTTTACCGGTGCATTGGAGGGCATCGCCTGCCATGCGGTGTGCCTGCTGGAAGAATAAAAAATGCCTGCTGCGAAACTGCAGCAGGCTTTTCTTATTTGATCGTGATGCTCCAAGTGTTTGTGTGGCAACATCCGGGGGCAAGTGCCGTTAGATCCGGCTGGGTTTCCAAAGATTCAATGATACCGCTGCGGGAGGGCAACGCACTCCATGGCTCAATGCATACAAAGGGGGCATCGGTTTTTTGAGTATGCCAGAAGCCGACATATTTCATCTGCGGATATTCAACTGTTACGGCGTGAGGATCCTTGTCGGTTTCAAGGGTGACGCGGATACCGCTGTTCTCCAGAACCACTGCATCATTATCAAAAAGATCGTGGGTCAGGGGAATGACGCAATCATCCTGCAGCACAAAGGGCGCACGACCGGCAACAAGGTAGTCTGTGCCAAACAACACGCGGGTTGGATGGCTGTCTTCGGCAA
This sequence comes from Faecousia sp., assembly GCA_045580465.1. GTDB lineage: Bacteria > Bacillota > Clostridia > Oscillospirales > Oscillospiraceae > Faecousia. The sequence continues at coordinate 9,391 of JAZNNV010000060.1, read as the reverse complement.
AGCGCAGGTGATAATCTTCGAATTTGCAGCGATCTGTCATCGGTAAACGGAAACCGGGGTGACCGCCCATGGAAAAATACATGGTTTTTTCGTCACGGTTTTCTGCCCGAAAGATAACATCAATGCGATTTTCTTCCAAACGATAAGTGACACAGAAAGCAAAATGCCGTGGGTAATAGCCGTAGGTTTCCGCGTTGTCGGTCAGTTCAAAAACAAGTTGTGTATCGCTTTTTTGAAGCAGGCAGAAATGGGAAGAAGGGGCGAAGCCGTGAAGAGGCATCTGATATTTCTTTCCGTCAAGACAGTAAGTTTTCTCATACATGCGCCCGATGTAAGGAAAGAGATTCGGGGAGCGCTTGCTCCAATAGGCAGGATCGCCTTGCCAAAGATATTCCGTTCCGTCGGGACCGACAATGGATTGCAGCTGCGCGCCCAGTTCAGAAACGGTAACAGTAAGCTGGCGGTTAGAAATTGTATGAAGCATATCATCCGTCCTTTCATTTGTTATTATTAACTATACAATCGAAGCTTGCGGTTTGTCAATATCCCTTGACAGGGTAAAAGAACATGCTGCGTGTGCATATGTATGCGCCTGAGATACGCAGGAGTATAAAAATATACATGAATATTTATCCAAATATTCATGGAAAAACCTTTATTTTTTGCAAAAGTGCTATAAGGAATATGAAAAATAGCTGTTTCTTTGTGTAGTCTACCAGTTGACATTGTATAATATGCGTGTTATTATTCAGTCATCCTAAAAACACCCAACCGAAAAGGAGAAATGAAAAATGAAAAAGATCATCGCACTGGTTATGGCAGCTCTTATGTTGGTCGGTATGTTGGCAGGCTGTACCGCCGCCGACGACGGCCCCGGTAAGAACAAGTACAATCTGACCACTGTGAAGGAAGGCTACCTGACTGTCATTACTTCCCCCGACTATGCTCCCTACGAGTTCTACGCTCTGGACAAGGACGGCAACCCCAGCCTGGCCGGTTTTGACATGGCTCTGGCTCAGTACATTGCCGACTATCTGGACCTGACTCTGGAAGTTGTGCCCATGGACTTCAATGGTATCATCGGTGAGATGCAGAACGGCAAGGCCGACCTGGCCATGGCAGGTCTGTCCCCCAAGCCTGAGCGTGCGCTGGCTATGGACTTCTCCGATACTTACTACGAAGGCAAGCAGGCCTTCATCACCACCAAGGCCAATGCCGGTAAATTCACCGATCTGGCTTCCACCAACAATGCCGATTACACCATCGCTGTTCAGTCCGGCACCATTCAGGTCGACCTGGCTGCTGAGTTCAGCCCCAATGCCAATGTCATCAACCTGACCAAGGCAACCGACATTATCACCGAGCTGCTGTCCGGCAAGATCGACGGTGCTTATGTGGAATGGGACGTAGCAGCTTCCTATCAGAAGAACTACTCCGACCTGCAGATCGTCTGCGAGGTTCCCTACGAAGCTGAGGGCAACGTCATCGGCGTCAAGAAGGGCAACACCGACCTGATGAAGTATGTCAACGAGGCACTGAACAAGTGTGTCGATGAAGGCACCTTCGCCCAGTTCCTGGAAGAGGCCAACAATCTGGCTTCCGGTGACAACTACCAGGGTATGCTGGATCCCGACGGCAAGGTTCCCACCGACGCGGGCTAAGTTGAAATTGGATTCCTCCCCGGTCTCCGGGGAGGAATTTGATGTGTTCTTGAAAGGATTATTTCATGGATAGTTTCGTTACATCGGCAGGTTTTGAAAAAACTTTCCGCTATATCAAGCTGATCGAGCAGGGTCTGCTGGTTACTGTGATGCTGGCTGCCTGCACGGTAGTTATCGGTTTTATTTTGGGCATCATCCTTGCCCTCATGCGCATGAGCGATGTCCGCCCACTGCGCTTCCTTGCTTATGATCGGAAGGGTCATGTGCGTAATAACAAGTTCCTCATCTCCCTGAGCAAGATCAACCCCGTTTCCTTTTTTGCCGCAGCCTATGTCGAGATCCTGCGTTCAACCCCTGTGCTGGTGCAGATCATGATCATTTACCACGGCGTTTTTGGCAAGCTGATCGACTTGCCCAACTTCACCATCTTTGGTTTTTTGAAGTTTAACCGCTTTATTCCCGGTGTTGTGGCTTTGGGTATGAACTCCGGCGCTTACCTGTGTGAGATCATCCGCTCCGGCATCCAGTCCATCGACGGAGGTCAGACAGAAGCCGCCCGGAGTCTGGGCATGACCCAGGGGCAGACCCTGAGCAACATTATCCTGCCCCAGGCCATCAAAAACATCCTGCCTGCCATTGCCAATGAGTTTGTGGTCATTATCAAGGAATCCTCCATTTGCTACACCATTGGTGTTCAGGAGCTGATGTTTGCCGTGGATGCCATCCGCGGTGCCAACTTTATTATCATGGAGCCTCTGTTGGTTGCTACAGCGATCTATTTCTGCCTGTGCTTCCCCACCTCCAAGATCATTGCATATTTCGAAAGGAGGATGAGCCGTGGAGACAAGCGCTAAGCTGATCCAGGTCAGGAACCTGAAAAAGCATTACAACAAAGGCACCATCCGCGCTTTGGACGATGTTTCCGTGGACGTCGAAAAGGGCGAGGTTTTGGTGGTCATCGGACCCTCCGGCTCCGGCAAGTCCACCTTCCTGCGCAGCCTGAACCTGCTGGAAGTTCCCACTGACGGCGAGATCATCTTCCACGACATCGATATTACCAAGAAGAAATTCCTCAATAAGCACGGTAAGGTGGAGAAGGTTGACATCAACTTCCATCGGCAGAAGATGGGAATGGTATTTCAGCACTTTAATCTCTTCCCCCACAAGACCATTCTGGATAACATGATCCTTTCCCCTGTGAAGGTTTTGAAAATGCCCAAGGCGGAAGCTGTTGAGAAGGCTCTGATGCTGCTGAAGCGTGTCGGTTTGGAAGACCGCGCGGGTGCTTACCCCATCCAGCTCTCCGGCGGACAGAAGCAGCGTGTTGCCATCGTGCGTGCGCTGATGATGGAGCCGGAGGTGATGCTCTTTGACGAGCCGACCTCGGCACTGGACCCTGAGATGGTCGGCGAGGTTCTGGAGGTTATGAAGGAGCTGGCAAAGTCCGGCATGACCATGGTGGTGGTCACCCACGAGATGGGCTTTGCAAAGGAGGTCGCCAGCCGCGTCATGTTCATGGATGAGGGCAAGATCCTGGAAATGGGCACGCCGGAGCAGATCTTCGATCATCCCGAGCATCCCCGTCTGCAGGAATTTCTGTCGAAAGTTCTTTAATAATTACGACCTGTCGCTTTGGCGGCAGGTCGTTTTTTGTGGCATCCCGATGAAAAAGGCATAGATTGTAGAGGGAGGGATGAAACATGAGAAACCATTGGCTGATCACCTTTCGGTCTGTGACCTTTGCGCAGCATGCGCAGAAAGCACTGCAGCGGGAGGGGATTCTCTGTCAGCTGCAGCGCACACCCAAAATGCTGACGAGCCGGGGCTGCGGCTACTGTCTGCGCCTGCGTGGGGTGGATGCGCTTCCGGCGGTGGCGATCCTGCAGGACGAACAGATCAAATACGAAAAGCTCTACGCATTGGATGAAAGCGGTACACCCCGGGAGCAGGCACTATGATCTACCTTGACCATGGTGCGACTTCCTTTCCAAAGCCGCCGGCAGTTTCAAAAGCAATGCTGCGGGCATTGGAAACCTGTGCCAATCCGGGGCGGGGCGGTCACCGCGCCGCCCTGCAGGCGATGGAAACAGTCTACCGCTGCCGGGAGGAGGCGAGTGCGCTTTTTGACTGCAAGCCGGAGCAGGTGGTGTTTACCTCCAACTGCACCCACGGCTTGAACATCGCCATCCGTACCCTCGTGAAGCCGGGATCCCGTGTGGTGATCTCCGGCTTTGAGCATAACGCGGTGACCCGTCCGCTGCATTTGCTGGGCGCAAGGGTGACGGTGGCGGGACGGAAGCTTTTTGATCCGACGAATACACTGGCGGAGTTTGAAAAGGCACTGTCCAAGGGGGCAGATGCGGCGGTGTTCACCCACGTATCCAATGTGTTCGGCTATATCCTGCCCGTGGAGGAAATGGCAAAGCTGTGCAGACGCTATGGTGTACCGTTTGCTGTAGATGCGGCGCAATCGGCGGGAATGCTGCCGGTATCCCTCGAGAAGTGGGGCGCGGATTTCATTGCCATGCCGGGACACAAGGGGCTGCTCGGACCGCAAGGGACGGGTATTTTGCTATGCGGCAGAAGCCCTGATCCGTTGATCGCAGGTGGCACGGGCAGCGTATCGCTGCAGCAGGCAATGCCGTCGGAGTTGCCTGACAGGGCAGAGGCGGGGACATTGAATGTACCGGGGATCGCAGGACTCTGTGCCGGCATTCAGTGTGTTCGCCGCATGGGCATCGGAAACCTTTTGTCCCGGGAACAGCGGTCAGCACGGGAATGTGTGCGGATGCTGGAAAAGCAAGGCTTTCGTGTGTTTGCGGGGGAGAATCAAAGCGGAACAGTTTCCTTTTTGCCGTCATGTGACTGCGAGGAATTGGCGCAAAGGCTTGCCCAAAAGGGGATCGCCGTCCGGGCGGGACTTCACTGTGCGCCCCTTGCCCATGAGAGTGCGGGAACAGTTGAAACCGGCACGGTGCGTATAAGCTTCGGTCACGATGCAGGCAGCTTCCAAATTACTCTGTTGGAGCAGGTGCTGCGGGAAGGAAAGTTTGAACAAATCGAAAATTATTTGTGAAACAGTCTTGCTATCGTGGGCAAAATCCGCTATAATAGAACGGATAATAGGCTTGTTATACGGATTTTCAAAAATACGATCCGTGACGATAGAAAAGAGGTTGATGCGACATGATGGAAACCGTAAAAGAATTGCTCCAGCAGCTGACCAAAATGCAGTGGTCGGATTTTCTGGATATTATCATCGTGGCATTTCTGTTATACAAATTATTCCCGCTGATCAGAACCACCGGCACCAGCCGCATCGCCAAGGCGATTATCGGTATTCTGGCGGTTGCGTGGTTGGCGGATGCGCTGAATTTGTACACCTTCAGCTTCATCATGGAGCAGTTCCTGCAGGTCGGCTTGATCGCGCTGGTTGTTTTGTTCCAGCCGGAGCTGCGCCGCATGCTGGATCACATCGGAAACATGAAGCTGCGCAAAATTTTCGGCGCGGACAAAGCGGAGCAGGAGATGGAACCCATCATTGCCCAGACGGTTGCTGCCTGCGAGGTTATGAGCCGCGAGCGCGTGGGCGCGCTGATCGTATTTGCCCGTGACAACAGACTGGACGAATACTTCAAGACCGGCACAAAGATCGACGGTCAGGTATCCGAGCAGCTGTTCCGCAACATTTTCTTCCCCAAGGCATCGCTGCATGACGGCGCTGTGATCGTCCGAGACGGCAGAATTGCCGCAGCGGGTTGCGTGCTTCCACTGTCGGACAGTGTCCGTCTGAGTGCCGACCTCGGCACCCGTCACCGCGCCGGTGTGGGCATGAGTGAGGTTTCTGATGCGGTGGTGGTCATCGTATCGGAGGAGACGGGTACGATCTCCGTGGCGGTGGGTGGCATGCTCAAGCGCCATCTGGCAGCCAAGACGCTGGAGCGTCTGCTGACCCAGGAGCTTTGTCCCGCGGAGCAGCCGAAGCAGGAAAATCTGGTGGTTCGCCTGCGTCAGAAAATTCAGAAGAAGGGCAAGGAGGAGCAGAAATGAACAAGAAGATCCTGTACGCCCTTTTGGCAATCGTGGTGTCCTTCGGACTTTGGCTGTACGTTATTACAGCGGTCAATCCCGAATGGGAGGAGACCTTTTACAACATCCCCGTGGTGCTTGAAAATGAAGAGATCCTGATCGACCGCGGCTTTATGCTGACCCAGGATGAGGATCCGAAGGTGACGCTGCGCCTTTCCGGCAGCCGTACCGATATGATGAAGCTCAACTCCGGCAACATCACACTGATCGCGGATCTGTCGAGGATCTACAGCGCCGGTGAGCAGACCATCGCCTACACCATTATCTACCCCGGCGACCTTCCCAATAATGCCTTCGAGATCGTCAGCCAGACGCCGAAGCAGATCACACTTTCCATCGCCCGCTGGAAGTCCAAGGACGTTGATGTACAGGTCGCCTTTACCGGTGCTGTGCCGGAGCAGTATATTGCCTTCAAGGAGAACGCAACGCTGGAATACGAAAAGATCACCGTGACCGGTCCTGCTGAGATCGTTGACAAGATCGCATCGGCAAAGATCAACGTTGATCTGAACAACCTGACCGATACCATCAGCCAGAAATACACCTATACGCTTTGTGATGCAGAGGGCAATCCTCTGGATGCGGCAGAGCTGAAACAGATCAAAACCAACACGGACGAGATCCAGTACACCCTGAAGATCCAGCGCTGGAAGGAAATCGCGCTGAGGCTGGATGTCATCGACGGTGGCGGCATCAAGCAGAGTGATTGCAAGATCGCGATCTCTACACCCACGATCCGAGTTTCCGGCAATGCGCAGGCACTGGATGCCCTTAACTATCTGGTGCTGGATGAGATCGATCTCAGCGAGCTGCTTGCGGATTTCACAAAGGCATATGAGATCGTTATGCCGGAGGGTATCACCAATCTGTCCGAGCAGAGTGCGGTGACGGTGACGGTGGATATTCCTGAGCTTGCGACGATGCAATTCGCGGTGACAGACATTCTGGCACACAGCATTCCGGTTGGAATGCAGGCTGAGGTCATCACCAAGGAAAAGAGTGTCACGGTACGCGGTCCTGAGGCTCTGCTGAAGCAGATGACAGAAAAGGACCTGCAGATCCGTGTGGACCTGATCGGCGCAGAGCCGGGCACAGCGTCCTACAAGGCAACGGTGGTCGTGATCAACGATCAGTTCAAGGACTCTGTCGGTGCTGTAGGCAGCTACGATGTGAAGGTTACCCTGAAGGAGGCACCGGATGCAGCAGACAGTCCGAGTCCTCAGACGGCTTGATGAAAATACCGCCGAGGTCGTCCGCATTCGGGAAAGCGCCTGCTCAGGCGATTGCCACAAGTGCGCCGGCTGCGGCGCCGCCCGGGAGACCATCGTGTTTCAGGCGGAAAATCCCATCCATGCCAAGGAAGGGGAGCGTGTTCTCATCAGCTCGGAGAGCGCTCCGATGCTGAAGGCGGCGGCGATCCTCTACCTTGTGCCGGTGGTCCTGTTCTTCGGGTTTTACCTGCTGGGTGAAGCGGCGTGGAAGCAGGGCGCGTTGATGGGTGGCATCGGCTTTGTGCTTGGCATTGCCGGCGCGGTGATGTATGACCGTCTGGTGCTGCGCAAGCAAAATACTGTCTATACGATTACGGGATACCCTGACATACAGGATACCCATACAAAAGGGGAAGAAGAGCTTGATTAAAAGCATGACCGGCTACGGCCGCGCCGTTGAAACTGTCAACGGCAGAGAATTTACGGTTGAGATCCGTTCCGTGAATAACCGCTATCTGGATTGCTCGGTAAAGCTGCCGAGAACAGTTTCCTTTGCAGAGGATGCGGTCAAGCAGGCGGTGAAGGCTGCGGTTTCCCGCGGCAAAGTGGATATATTCATCACCATGCGCTCCGAAGCATCCGATGACACCAAGATCACTCTGAACAATGCGGTTGTGGAGGGTTATCTGAGTGCGATGCGCCAGATGGTGACGGAGTACAATATCCATGATGACATCAGTGTTTCCACACTTTCCCGACTTCCTGAGGTCTTCCTGATCGAGAAGCCGGAGGTGGACGAGGAGCAGCTGCTGAACGATCTGATGAGCGTGGTGGCAAAAGCGCTGGAAGGCTACGATGCCATGCGCTGCACCGAGGGCAAGGCTCTTGAAAACGACCTTCGCACCCGTGGCAATACCATTCTGGAGTTGGTCGCTCAGGTGGAAGCAGGCAACGCGCAGACGGTGATCGATTACCGCGCCCGTCTGGAGGCAAAGCTGCAGGAGGTGCTGGCTTCTACCACCATCGACCAGAGCCGCATCCTGACAGAAGCTGCCATTTTTGCGGACAAGGTGGCGGTGGACGAGGAAACGGTCCGTCTGCGCAGCCATCTGGATCAGATGAACACCATGCTCACGGGCGGCGGCGCAGTTGGTCGCAAGCTGGATTTCCTCCTGCAGGAGATGAACCGCGAGGCAAATACCATCGGCTCCAAGTGTACGGATGTGCGGCTTGCCCGAATCGTTGTTGACATCAAGGCGGAGCTTGAAAAGATCCGCGAGCAGACTCAGAACATTGAGTAAGGTGACAGCATGAAGCTAATTAACATTGGATTCAGCAGTATGATCGCAGCATCACGGCTGCTGGCGATCGTTGCGCCGGATTCCGCGCCCATCAAGCGCCTTGTCCAAGAGGCGAAGGAGCGAGGCATGCTGATCGACGCATCCTACGGTCACAAAACCCAGTCGGTGCTGCTGATGGATACGGATCATGTGATTTTGTCTGCCCTTCCGACGGAAACCCTTTCCGCCAGATGGACAGAAAAATGTGAGCATCAGGAGGAAGAGCAATGAAGAAGGGAAAGCTGTTTATCATTTCCGGCGCTTCCGGCGTTGGGAAAAGCACGGTGCTGTCAAAGGTGATGGACGGTCGCAGCGACTTGCAGTTCTCTGTGTCTGCCACGACCCGCGCCCCCAGACCCGGTGAGCAGGACGGTGTCAACTACTACTTCGTGACCAACGATGCGTTTGAGCAGATGATCCGTGAGGATGCCTTTCTTGAATACGATGCCCACAATCAATGCTGGTATGGTACGCCGGCAGCGCAGGTGGAGGAAAAGCTGCAGCACGGTCACGTGATTCTGGATATTGAGCCGGTTGGCGCATTCAACGTCCAGCGCAAGCGCCCGGATGCGACGCTGATCTTCATCGAAGCTCCCTCGTGGGAGGAGCTGGAGCGCCGCCTTCGCGGTCGCGGCGACACCTCTGAGGAACAGATCGCCATTCGTCTGGAACGGGCGAAATGGGAAATGGAGCAGAAAGAAAAGTACCACTATGTTGTTGTAAACGACCAGGCAGATGCCTGTGCCGATAAAATTTTACATATCATTGCCGAAAAGGCAGATATGGAGTAATGGAGGAATTGGGACTATGTTGTATCCCCCTGTAGCAGATCTTTTGAAAGATGTTAAGAGCCGTTATCTTCTGGTGAATGTGGTGGCGCAGCGTGCGCGCCAGATCGCTCAGGAAGCGGAGGAATACCACGAGGAGCTGACGGAAAAGCCCGTTACGCTGGCGATCCGTGAGGTCGCAGAGGGCAAGCTCAGCGCAAAGCTGAAGGAAGAATACGCAAAATAAGACAAGGAGGGTAGGGCTATGGTTGCGAAAATTGCTGTTTCTGCTGCCAATTTTGCCATCGACAAGCCCTATTCCT
>JAZNNV010000059.1:0-3568 GCA_045580465.1 Faecousia sp. | reverse complement strand
TGGTCGCCCAGCTTTTCGCCGCGGCCCAACGGCTCGACGCCGTAAATTTCAACGGGATCGTTCAAAAAACCCGCAAACAGACCCGCCGCATTGGAGCCGCCGCCCACGCAGGCGACGATGGAGGTGGGCAGATGCCCGGTCATATCGATGAACTGCTCTCTTGCCTCAATACCCACAACGCTCTGGAAATCACGAACCATCATGGGGAACGGATGGGGTCCGAGGACAGAGCCGATGCAGTAGATGGCATCGTTATACTCCCGGCTGTAGGCATCAAAGGCGGCATCCACCGCTTCCTTCAGGGTCTGCAGACCGTGGGTTACCTCGATGACATTGGCGCCGAGGATCTTCATGCGGGCAACGTTGGGTGCCTGCTTTTTGATATCCACAGAGCCCATGTAGATGTCACATTCCAAACCGAAATAGGCGGCGGCGGTGGCAAGTGCCACGCCGTGCTGACCGGCGCCGGTCTCGGCGATGACCTTCTTCTTGCCCATATAGCTGGCAAGGAGCGCTTCACCCATGCAGTGATTGAGCTTGTGGGCGCCGGAGTGGTTCAGATCCTCACGCTTGGCATACAGCTGTACCTTGCCGCCCATGGCATTGGAAAGGCGCTCCAAGTGGGTCACGGGTGTGGGTCTGCCCTGAAATTCCTTGCGGATGCGGCGCAATTCCGCAATGAACTTTCTGGACTGGCAGATAGAAAAATAGGCTTCCGTGATCTCCGCCATGGCATTTTTCAGCTTTTCCTCGATATAGACACCGCCGTATTTGCCAAAATAGCCGTCCTTATCGGGGTAGTTATTGAAATAGGTTTCAAAATCAACATTGTTCAGCTTCATTGTGATTCCTCCTTAAAATACAAAACGTCCTTGACAGAGTGAGCCTCTGCCAAGGACGAATAAACACTTATCCGCGGTGCCACCTTGATTCACAGAAAAGTCTGTGCGCTTTTGAGATACCAACATATCCCCGGCACTTAACGTTCGCCGACACGTCGCAGAATACTCTGTGCAAAACACATTTGACTGCGCCCTCCGCGGTCCATTTGACAAGCTGTTTCTTATCCGGCTCTCAGCACCCCGGACTCTCTGTAAAGGCATAGTTGCCGTTATCTCCGCATCAACGGTTTGTTATGAAGTTACTGGCATTATAACACCGCGTCGCGGCGATGTCAACACATTTTCTTACACGCCCATGCACCAGACCACGATCAGGGCAGTCAGGGTGACCAAGGTATCGATGGTAACGCCGTAGAACATGGGGGCAAGTCCCGCCTTTTTGAAGTCCAGAAGGCTGGTATTCAGACCGATGGCTGCCAGAGCCGTGACCATCAAAAACTTGCTGGCGGTCTTCAGCACGCCGCCCAGCTGAGCGGGGATCAGACCGAAGCTGTTCAGCGCCGCCAGTGCCAAAAATCCCACGATGAACCAAGGGATGACCTTGACGAGGTTGACCTTTTTATCGCCGCTTTGCGCCTGCATTTCCTTGCGGCGGTTGCGGATGCCGATGTAGGCGAAAACCAAAACCGTGGGGATGATGGCGATGGTGCGGGTCAGCTTGACCATGGTAGCGAAATCGCCGGCAGCCTCGGAAAAGGCATAGCCGGATGCCACCACGCTGGCGGTATCGTTGACAGATGTGCCTGCCCAGATGCCGTAGCCGATGTCACTTAGACCCAAAAGTTTGCCCATGATGGGATAGAGTGCCACCATGACCATATCGAAAAGGAAGGTCGAGGACATGGCAAAGGCGATGTCCTTATCGTCTGCGTCGATCACCGGCGCGATGGCGGCAACGGCAGAGCCGCCGCAGATGCCCGTTCCGGCGGAGATCAGGTTCGCGAGCTTCCAGTTCAGGCCAAAGAGCCTGCGCAGCAGATTGCCGGCGCCAAAGCACATGGCGAAGGTGAAGATCATGACAAGCAGGGTCATCTTGCCCACCGACAAGATCACGTTTACAGACAGCGACGCGCCCAGCAAAATGATTGCAAATTTCAGGATCTTCTTGGAGGTAAACTTCAACGCGGGCTTGATCCACTTGGGATGGAAAAAGCTGTTGATGATCGTACCCATAAACAGCGCGATGATGGACGCGCCCAAAATGTCGCCGGGGATCAGCTTCTCCAAAAGCACGGAAGCGCCTGCTACCCCGAAGCAGATCAGTACGCCCAGCAGAAACAATCCGATTTCTTTCTTCTTTTCCTTCATAGCCATTCTCCTCTTTTTTTCATTAGGGCTATTATACACAGAAAATCCCGCAATTGCAAGGGCTGGCGGCAGTTGCTTTTTATTTTTGTACGTGTTATCATGAGAACAGAAAATACAGAAAGCGAGGCTTTACCATGCTTCATGTCGGTTACGCAAAAGTAAACATCAATCCCCAACTTGGGACTGATCTCGCCGGTTATTACCTCCCCCGCCCGGCAAAGGGTTTTCTGGATGATCTGGAGGCACATGCCATCGTGATTTCCCTTGAACAGACCAAGCTCGCCATCGTCAGCGTGGACACCTGCTACCTGAAAGCACCGCTTATCAGCCGCTATCGCGCAGCCATTGAAGCTGCCACCGGCATTCCCGCGGATCAGCTGTTCCTCACCGCCACCCATACCCACACCGGTCCCCGTCTGACCCCTATCGACAGCTCAGAGGCAAAGGACATCCTCGTGATCGAACGTTATGCCGATTTTGTAGAGGATCGGCTCGTAGATCTCATCAAGCTTGCATTACTGGACCTGAAGCCTGCCAAAATGGGCTTTATCACCGGCTACGCGCCGGAGCGGGTGGCATATATTCGTCTGTATCAGATGAAGGACGGCAGCGCTATGACCTGCCCGCCCATCAACGATCCCAACATTGACCATCCCATCGGCACACTTGATCAGCGGATGCACATTCTCCGCTTTGATCAGGTGGGCGGCGAGAGCATCGTCCTTGCCAACTACGGACTCCACGCCGACACAGTCAACGGCGATCTTCTCTGCTCCGACTGGGTAGGCTGGATGCGTCGAACCCTCGACAAAGCGCTGGACGGGGTCAAGTGCATCTGCCTGATGGGCTGTCAGGGCGATGTGGGCAGCACCCACGTCTTCCCCGAGGGCGGCGACATGAATGACACCGAGATCAGCTTCGACAACGAGATGAAAAGTCCCGGTATGGCTCGTTTCGTGGGTCGCGCGCTGGCAGGTACAGTACTGCAGGTATACGACAAGGTGGAATATGTGGATGTGGACGAGCTGCAGATCCTCCACCGGATCATCGAGGTGGACTCCAACCGCCCCACCCCGGAGCAGCTTCCCTTGGCGCACAAGTATAAGGCACTCCACGAAGCGGGACGGGACGATGAGATCCCCTTCACCGCCATGGAGCTGACCACGGTGGTCGCGGAAGCCCTCCGCATGTGCCGACTTGAGAACGGCCCCGAGAACTTCATGCTCCCTCTGACGGGTGTGAAGATCGGAAGCGTCGCAATGCTCGGCATCCCCGGTGAGCCCTTCACCGACATCGGTGTGGGCATCAAGGAGGCGTGCGGCTGGGATCTCATTCTTCCCTGCGCACTGACCAACGGT
>JAZNNV010000058.1:0-9715 GCA_045580465.1 Faecousia sp. | reverse complement strand
GCCGCCGAAGCCGCCACCGCCGGGTCTTCCTCCGGGACCGCCGCCAAACATGCCGTCACGACCACCCTCTGTTCCGCTTTGGTCTGTGCCGCCGGCGGCATTCAAGCCGTCGTCGCTGGCAATCAGCTTGATGTCACCGCCCCGCACATCGATGTGCAGAGCCTCAAGACCCTCGTAGCTTTCAGAAATGTCGATCTTGCCTGCGGTAACCGTCAGGGTATCCTCTGCGTGAATGGCATCGTCACCGGATGCAATTGTAAACGTGCCGCCGTTAATGGTCAGCGAAGCATCCGAATGGATCGCATCATCCGCGGAATTGATGGTGATATTGCCGTCAGAGATCAAAATGCCGCTGGCAGCCTTCAGCCCCTTCATGCTGGTGCTGTCGGTTTCTGTCTCCTGCGAATAGCCGGGTCTCATGCCACCGGGACCTCCGCCCATAAAACCACCAAAATGATCGGAATGGGCTTTGCTTCCGTTCTCACTGCCGCCACCGACCAGCAGGTCGATTGTGCCGCCTTCGAGCTGCAGATAAGCACTTGCCGCGATGCCGTCCCCTTCGGCTTCACCCTTGACCGTCCCGGAAGAAATATAGATGAAGCCCTTGGTCGTATCTTCTGCATTTTCGCAGTGGATGGCATCCTTGCCCGTATCAATGGTCAGGGTGGCATCAGCGATTCTGACACTATCATTGGCATCCAAGCCGTGGGAGGCAGCATGTACCACATAAGTACCGCCGGTGATCACCAGATCATCCTTGCACACAATGCCATGTCCCGCAGGAGAAGTCACAGTCAGACTGCCGGTGCCGTTCAGTGTCAGATCCTGCTTGGAAAACAGTGCCCCATCAATGTTGTTGTCATCAATAGCAGCAAAGCTGCCGCCGTTAGCAAGAGTATTTGTTGTGCCCTCTGCAAGAGTTACAAACACTTTATCCGCTTCCAGAACATAAAGCGCCGCTGAAGTCTTGCTGGTAATATCCACGCCTTCGAAAATCAGCTGCGGCTTCGCGGTATCCGGGGCATCCACAACGATCATACCCTCAAGCGTTCCCGAAACAACATAGGTCGCCTCTTCCTTGATAACTACCGTCGAGCCGTTGATCTGCACGCTGTCAGAGCTTGCGGTTGCAGTGGTTCCGTTCAGCTGAATGATAACCGCTTTGTCTGCATCATGCTCCGTTTTATTGTCCCGATCGGTAAACATATCTTCATCCGATTGTGAAAAATCGGGCTGTGTGGCATCAATGCTCTGATCTCCGCCCGGATTTGTTCCAATGGACGGAACGTTCCCGTCGCAGCCGGCAGCAGCGCCCAACAGTGCCAGCACCAAAAAAATGGCAATAAGCTTCTTCATGTTTCCCTCCGTTACAATTCCGTCCCCACAGTTTCTTGCTTGGATACAGCGATCTCCAGATTACCATTTCGGCAGCGGATCGAATCGATCATTTCCTTCTCACGGGAGGCGTCGACAAGCTCCACATTGTAGGTCAGCTTGAACATACTGCCCATATTGGTGGTCTTGACCCGAACCAGATCATGGCTGCGGGTATGCTCTGCGAAAATATCATCAAATACCGCGGAATAATTGAGATCCTCTGGGATGGTAATGGTAAGTGTCTTAAAGGTTTCGGCATTCTTCTTCGCGCCAAAGTCCAGACGGTTATACAGCAGAAACGCCGCACACATCACAACTGTAAACAGCACCGCAAAGCCAAGGTATCCCATGCCGGCGATCAAGCCTGCACCCATGGCAAGAAACAGCATGCAGATCTCCTTTGCCGTACCGGGAACACTACGGAAGCGCACAAGACTGAACGCGCCCGCCACCGCGACACCCGTACCCACATTGCCGTTGACCAGCATGATCACCACGCAGACCACCGCAGGCAGCAGCGTCAGGGTGATCACAAAGCTCTTGGTGTAACGGGTGCGGTACATATAGGCAAATGCCATCACCAGTCCCAGCACAAGGGAGCAGCCAAGACAAAGCAGAAAATCGGTCACAGATATGACCGCTACCAAATCCGTATCAAAAAGTCCTTTGAATAAGTTTTCAAGCATTGGTGGTTACCTCCGACATATGATGTGGGTTTATCTCATGAGTTTTGGGAAAGATCAGCATCTGATACGCTGTTCCGTATTTGGAAAAGGATGTTTTATACATCTTCTCTTTTGACAGCACCCGGGTCATCCACAAGGGAATACCGCCGCTGCATTTGATCTCCATCAGCACCTTGCCTTCCGGCAGGATCGGTGTGCCATACACCTCGGAAGTCAAGGACAATTCCTCCTGCCTGCACAGAATGGTGTCGTCAAAGGTCACACGAAAATCCGAGCCGTCATTTGCATAATACGCTTCCCGTTCATAGGAAAGAAAAACCGTAGGATGCAAGGAGCCGTAGTAATCAAGAAAATAGGCGATCTCCTTTTCGATCTGTGTATGCGTTTTGGGATGTTCTTCACCCGATAACCATGCAGCTGCGTCTGCATAGGGCAAAGCGATCCTTCGTTTATAGACAACCGATTTGTACTTTTTCTTCAGCTCCGCAAAAGCCGCGCCGTCAGCATCTATCCGGCTGTAGCTTCGTATTCGCAGCTTCTCTTTGTAGGCAGGCTTCTCAATGGAACGGCGGATCAGCAGATAGGTATCTGTATCGTAATAAAGGTTGCGGATCGTCGTTCTGCCGTATTGGTCAAGGGTCATATATGGCTGCATGGCAGTCAGTACGGCTTCTTTTTGCTCTTTTGTCAGCAGATACTTCAGTTCATATCGCTTGAATACGGTTTGCACTGTCATAAAGAAACCTCCTGTACTGTGATGGACACATTGTACAGGAGGAAGCTTGAAGTTTTATTGAAGTCACAGATTATTTACTTTTCTTTTGCGACGGGAAGGCTTGCTCGGAATTCCACAAGCCCGTCATAGCAGCGCACTTCGATATGTCCGTGGTGGGCATTAATGATGGCTTTGGCAATGGCAAGTCCGAGCCCATAATGCTGATCCTCGCCGTTGCGGGCGGTATCCATGCGGTAGAATCGTTCAAAGATTTTCTCCCGGTGTTCCGGGGGGATCTCATCGCCCTTGTTGATCACACAAAGCTGGGCAATGCCGTGATCCCTGGTCAGGGTCAGGCGCACTTCTCCCTCAGGCTTGCTGTGCCGGATCGCGTTATCCAACAGAATGGAAACAAGCTGCTTCAGCTGCGTGCTGTTGCCTTCCGCAAAAATCCCGCTTGTAATACTGCTGTTCAGCACCAATCCCTTTTCAAAGGCAACGCTTTCAAAGGGAAGCACCTCTCCGGCAACCAAATGGCTAAAGTCAATTCGCTCCATCTGGGGCGTTACATTCTCCGTTCGGGCAAGCTCCAGCAGCTGACCCACCAGCATCCCCATCCGCTGATTCTCGTATTGGATATTGGCGAGCCACTGGTTATCGCCAAGCTCGCGGGAGAGCAATTCCGCATTGGCGCTGACTACCGATACCGGGGTCTTCAGCTCATGACCGGCATCGGAAATAAACTGCTTTTGCTTTTGGTAGCTTTCTTCCAAAGGCGCAACGATCTTCTTCGCAAGGAAACGGGACAAAAAGAAAAATACAACCAACGCAGCACCGCCGAAGATCAGCGTATAACGAAACAGCATCACAGCGCTTTCGTTGACCACGGTGTTGTCCATGAAGACGACCAGCCTGTAGCTGCCCTTATCGGTTTTCAGGAATGTCAGATTTTTCTCTCTGCCGGTCTCCTTTTCCTCTTCGACGATGCGCTTTGCCATGTGCACCAGTTCCTCATTGGAGTAAACCGTAGGTGGCTCGTTTTTGACCTCCAGTACCGTTCCGTCATCCGAAACTGCAACCGTATAGAAGGTCGACAGCTGGAATTTGGGCGCTTCCGGGTCAAAGTCAGGCTTGAAACCGGGGTCGCCGCCGGGCATAGGCTTGTTCGGTGGCATAATTTGATCCATCGATTGGGACAGCGTGTACATTTGAGCATGGGTCCGCAGCATCTGGTAATTCTGCTTTTGCATTTCGAAATAGCTGGATGCGTAAATGACACCCAAAGTTCCCACCCATAGCAGCACCAGCACAGACATAATGGCAGCAACGATCTTTCTTCTGGATTTCTTAAACATCGTCCCACCTCAATTCATAGCCGATGCCGCGCACTGCCTTGATCTCGGTTTTGGCTTCTACAAAGGCAAGCTTCTTGCGGGTAAAGGACATATAGACCTCCACATTGTTGTACTCCGCATCGCTTTCCAGCCCCCAGATCTTGGATGCAAACTGCTCCCGGGTGAGAACCTGACCGCCATTGGCGATGAAATACTCTAAAATATGATATTCCTTTTCGCTGAGCCGAACGCTCTGCCCGTTTCTTGTGCAGGTGAGAGTGAGCGTAGCAGTGTCAAGAGAAATATCGCCGTAGGATAACACACCACCCGTTGCGCCAAGTGTACGTCTGCCCAAAGCCCGAAGTCTTGCCAGCAGCTCCTTGGTCATAAAGGGTTTTGTTAAGTAGTCATCCGCACCGCTGTCCAGCCCCATAACCTTGTCATCCAGCTCTGCCTTGGCGGTAAGCATTAAAATCGGTGTGGTAATTCCTTTGCTGCGTGCTTTTTGGGCAATATCAAAGCCGTTCATTCCGGGAAGCATCACATCCAAAATGATAATATCATAGATATCGCTTTCAATCGCCGTCAGACCATCAATGCCGTTTGCATAGTGATCTACCTCATATTTTTCAAGACGCAGGAGCTCGCACAACGCCTGCGCCATTCTTTTTTCGTCTTCAACAAGCAATATCCGCACGGAAACACCTCCAATCATGTCTATTATATCATAAAAGATTGAAAAAGCATTGAAAAAGTTTCCGCATATACCGCACCGATGACGATATTCACAATGTAACTCTTCCCGACAAACGCCAAAGCCTCCCTTGTGTAAAGGGAGGTGGATTCGCCGCAAGGCGAAGACGGAGGGATTGTTGGGCAACGGAATTTGACACCCCCTCAGTCCTAAATCAATTATTTTGCCAGCTTCCCCCAAGGGAAGCCTTTGTTGCAATCCGCAGCGATCCGTGCTATAATACCCCCAACGAAAGCATAACGCAGGAGATTGCCACGTCGCTACGCTCCTCGCAATGACATAAAAATGAGGGAAATGTGATGAACAAAGTGCTTTTCGTCTGCCACGGGAACATTTGCAGATCGCCCATGGCAGAGTTTGTACTAAAGGACATGGTCAAAAAGGCAGGTCTTGCCGATCAGTATGAGATTGCGTCCGTTGCCGTCAGCCGGGAGGAGCTGGGCAATCCCGTATATCCCCCCGCCCGCCGGGAGCTTGCCGCCCACGGCATCCGCTGCGACGGTCACCGCGCCCGCCAGATCACGGAAGCCGACCTCGCCCACTTCGACCACATCTACTACATGGACGGATCAAATGCCCGGTATCTGCAGCGCCTGTTCGGCAGCCAAGCCGCAAAATGCCGCCCGCTTCTTTCCCGCGACGTTGCCGACCCTTGGTACTGCGGCAACTTTGACGAGACCTACCGGGACATCGTGGAAGGCTGCGAAAAGATCCTGAAGGAGCTGACATAATGGACAAAAATATGCTCATGGCGCAGCTGCAGGAGCTGCCCCTATACTACTGCGACTTTATCGATCCCCAGACGTTGGAATTTACATCCCGTGTGCGCTGGATCTGCGAAAACGAATGCCCCATGTACGGCAAAACATGGGCGTGTCCCCCCGGCGTGGGGGCGGTGTGCGATTGTGAAAAGCATTGCAAAAGCTACACAAATTGCCTGCTGATCTCCACCATCGCCGAGGTGGCGGACATCGCGGACATCGATGAGACCCTCGCCACCCGCCCGGCGCATGAAGCCATCACCAACGAGGTCGCCGCCCTCCTGCGAACCCACGGCATCGATCCCTACATCCTCTCCACAGAAGCCTGCTCCTATTGTGAGCGCTGCAGCTATCTGGACGGGCAGCCCTGCCGCCACCCGGAGCTGATGCACCCCTGCGTGGAGAGCCACGGCATCAACATCCTGCCCGTCATCGACGATGCGGGACTGACCTTCCAGTACGGCGAAAACGTGGTCACATGGTTCTCCCTGCTGTTCTTTAATGAATAAAAAGAGCGCCTTTCGGCGCTCTTTTCTTTTAAGTGGTAGCCAGTCCGTCCACCTGCAGGACGACACCCGTGATATAGCTGGCTTCGTCGGACGCAAGGAACAGGAATGCGTTGGCAATATCCTCCGGCTGACCCAGCCGCTTCAGCGGGATCTTGGCGATCAGGGGCGCGATGACCTCCTTGGGAACGGCTTTCATCATGTCCGTCTCCGTGATGCCCGGTGCGACCGCGTTGACCCGGATGCCCTTGGGTCCAAACTCCCGCGCCAGCGCCAGCGTCATGCCGTTGACGGCGAATTTGGACGTGGGATACGCCATACCTGCCGGCTGTGCGTAGATGCTGACCATGGACGAGGTGTTGAGGATCACACCGCTTCCACGCTCCGTCATGCCGTCGGTGACGGCACGGATGCAGTTGTACATGCCCTTGACGTTCAGATCCATGACCTTGTCAAAAAGCTCCTCCGTGTACTTGTCGAAGGGTGTGCTTTCGGACACGCCCGCGTTGTTGACGAGGATGTCGATGCGCCCGTACGTTTCCGCCACCTTGTCGAATGCCGCCTTCACATCGCTGTAATCGGACAAATTGGGCGTGATGGCATCAAACTGCCCGCCCGGAAATTCCGCCCTCAGCTCTTCCAGCGCCTTTTTTGCCGTTTCCTCCCGGCTTGCGCAGAGGACGACCGTTGCGCCCTCCCGCAAAAATGTCTTTACCGTGGCAAAACCGATGCCCCGGGAGCCGCCGGTGACGATGGCAACTTTATCTTTTAATCTCATAAAAATACCTCCTGATTGGTTTTTCTAAAAAAAGTATACCCAATCAGGAGGTGATATTCTGTGACAAAATCACATTGTTTTCAAAACCTTCAGCAGCTGCCCCGCATCCTGAAGCACCAGATGGGGCTTGTCGGGGGATTCTTCCAGCGTTTGCAGGGTGCTTTCCCCGGACAGCACCAGTGCCGTGTACGTTCCCGCGTTCAAGCCGGATTTGATGTCCGTGTAGATGCGGTCACCGATGACGAGCGTCTGCTCCTTTTCGTAGCCCCACTTCGCCATGGCAAGCTCTGCCATCAGGGGACTGGGTTTTCCGATGACCACCGGCTCCCGTCCCGTGGCGTTTTTGATGCCGATGCAGAAGCTGCCGCAATCCGGCACGCTGCCAAACTCCGTGGGACAGACAAGGTCGGGATTGGTGGCGATGTAGGGGATGTCCTTTCTGGTCAGCAGCAATTTGGACACATCCCACAGCTTCTGATAGGTCAGCTCCGTGTCGTAGCCCATGACGATGCACTCTACCTCATCCAATTCGGCGGTCACCTCGAAGCCCTCCCGCTCCAGCTCCGCGATCAGCGAGCGGGTGCCGCAGACATAGAGCTTCTTGCCGGCGTGATGCTGCTTGAGATAATAAGCCGTCGCCTGCGAGGAGGTGAGAAAATCCTCCTGCGTGGCTTCGATGCCCATTCCGCTCAGCTTTTCCACGTAATCCGCAACGCTCTTGGAGGAGTTGTTGGTGATGAAAAGATACTTTCCGCCGGTGCGACGAATTTCCGACAGCAGCTCCTTCGTAAAATCATAAAGGCGGCTGCCAAGGTACAGCGTGCCGTCCATATCAAACAAATACAGCTTGGTATTTCTGACGATTTGCTCCACTTTGTCCCCTCCTCTTCGGATTTTTCTTCATTATAGTGGTCTGTTGGGGAAAAAGCAAGAAAAATGTCCCGTTTTGGTTGACATTCCATAGAAAAAATGGTACACTTTCAATCGGTACGGACGTACCGAAAGACCCCGAAATTTTATTTACAAGGAGACTGTAATTATGGATATGACATTGGAATCCTGCCGCAAATTTGTGGAAGTTCTGGCATCTGACGCTCCCGCTCCCGGCGGCGGCGGTGCTGCTGCTCTGGTGGGTGCCATCGGCACGGCTCTGGGCAACATGGTCGGCTCTCTCACCGTCGGCAAGAAGAAGTATGCCGAGGTCGAGGCTGAGATCATCGCCCTGAAGGCAAAGTGCGACGCCCTGCAGACCGAGCTTCTGAATCAGGTGGAAGCGGATGAGATCAACTTCCTGCCCCTTGCAAAGGCTTACGGCATTCCCAAGGATGACCCCACCCGTGATGCTGTCATGGAAGAAGCTACCATCATCGCCTGCTCCACGCCCATGAAGATCATGGAGCTGTGCTGCGAAGCCATTGAGTACATCAGCGTGTTTGCCGCCAAGGGTAGCCGTCTGGCTGTTTCCGATGCAGGCTGCGGCGCTGTCTGCTGCAAGGCTGCGCTGCAGGCTGCATCCCTGAATGTGTTCATCAACACCAAGACCCTGAAGAACCGCGAGGTCGCTGAAGAAATGAATGCCACGGCACTGGGCATGCTTGCCAAGTACGGCGCAATGGCTGACGAGATCTTCAACACCGTCAAGGCAGGCTTCGGCGTGTAACAATCGTTCAATGTAGGGCGCGTGCGTGCTCCCGCCACCGCAAAATGGAACATTTTTCGGACTTTTGCAAAAATAATTTTTGTCGCCTATGGCAATGGCAATTTCCGTCGAAATTGCCCGGCGGGAGCAAGCACCCGCCCTACAATACATATTTTGGAGGAACATAAAATGGCTAAGAGATTGCTTGGCAAGGAAGTCAACGAGGCTCTGGTTGCTTCCCTGCAGACCCGTACCGCTGCCCTGCGCGAAAAGGGCATCACCCCCACTCTGGGTATCATCCGTCTGGGCGAGAACCCCTCCGACCTCTCCTACGAGAAGGGCGCTACCAAGCGCGCTGAGGAAGTGGGTGTTGCTGTTAAGAACTACATCCTGCCCGAGACCGCTTCCAAGGAAGAGGTTCTGGCTGTCATCGACGAGGTCAATGCCGATGCTTCTGTCCACGGCGTTCTGATGTTCCGTCCCCTGCCCAAGCACCTGAAGGCTGATCAGGACGAGATCTGCAACCGCCTTGCTCCCTGCAAGGACGTGGACTCCATGACCCATATGTCCAACGCCGGCGTGTTTGAAGGTCAGGATCTGGGCTACGCACCCTGCACCCCCGCCGCCTGCATGGAGATCCTTGACTACTACGGCATCGACTGCAAGGGCAAGAACGCTGTCGTGATCGGTCGTTCTCTCGTAGTCGGCAAGCCCGCTGCCATGATGCTGATGGCAAAGAACGCCACCGTCACCGTCTGCCACACCCGCACCGTCAACACCGCAGAGATCTGCAAGGGTGCTGACATCATCGTCACCGCAGCCGGTGTTCTGAACAGCCTGACCAAGGACTTCGTGAAGGAAGGCCAGATCGTCATCGACGTTTCCATGAACTGGAATCCCGAGAAGATCACCACCAAGGGCAAGGGCGGCATGTCCGGCGACTGCGTGTTCGACGAGGTCGAGCCCATCGTTGAAGCCATCACCCCCGTTCCCGGCGGTGTCGGCGCTGTCACCACCACCGTGCTGATGAAGCATGTTGTGGAAGCTGCTGAAAAGATCTGAATTTAAGAATCCTCTTACATAACTGACGATTTAAGCGGTTACCGCAAGGGAGTGTAAGAGCAGAAAATGCCGATCGTCTGGGCGACCCGATCCATAGGGTTGG
>JAZNNV010000057.1:0-5008 GCA_045580465.1 Faecousia sp. | reverse complement strand
GGCGGCATTCTGCTGGGGGGAGAGAATGGGGGAAATGGGAATGTCGATGACGGGCATATTTTCGTCGTAAAAATCCTCCGCCTGCACCTCGGTCTGACCCTTGACGATCTTGTGGATGTTGGCGGTGACGATGTCGCCCAGCTGGCGCAGCCGTTCCCGGTCATAGGTGGCAGCCAGCTCCTTTTCCTGAATGGCGAGCTTTCTGGTCAGACGGGTGATGAGATTTTGCACAGTTTTACGCACTGCCTGACCCTTCTGCCGCATGGCGTCCTTGCGGTCGCGCACTGTGTAGAAAAGATCCAAAAGCTCCGAAAAAGAGGCTGCGGTCTCGTAATTTCCGTACTGGCGGATGGGGCAGAAGGCAAACTGCTTGGGCGTGCCGTTTTGCAGGTAATAGCAGGGCTGGGGATGATGCAGATGTTCCCCAAAGAACAGCGTCAGCTTTTCCGCCACGGCGGAGATGTCCGCACCGTCGAGTCGGGCATCCACGCTTCCGGCGGCATACAGCGCCGCTTCCCGGCAGATGAGCGGCGACAGACCGCCCAAGGTGTCCATCAGCCGATCGCTTAGAAGATCTGCCCTGGGAGTAGATAAGAGGTTTACATAATCTTCCACAGAGAGTTCCTGCGGATTTTGTTTGGTGATGGGGTCGGGTTCTTGGTAGTAAAGTCCCGGCAGCGCCTGCCGCTTGGCAGACTCGTCCAGACCGATGCGCCGCAGGCAGTCGATGATCCGATTTTCCGGGCTTAAAAGGTACAGATTGCAGGTTCTGCCCATCAGCTCCGCGATGAGCTTGCGCTGCACCGGATCGCCCAGCTCATCCATGCACGCAAAGGTCAGGGTGGCGCAGCGCTCCATGGGCGGCTGGGAAATATCCACAAGCCGCGCGCCGGACAGGTATTTGCGTAGCAGCATGCAAAACATGGGCGGTTCTGCGGGATTTTCAGGATTGGCGGTGGTCAAATGCAGCCGCGGCGCGGTGGGATTCATGGCGAACAGCAGCTTCACGCGACCCTCCCGGTGGCGCAGCTGCAAAATCACCGTATCCCGCGCCGGCTGGTGGACCTTTTCCACCCGCGGCTCGGGCAACCCGCGCAGTTCCTCAAGAACGGCGGACAGATAGAAAGCGTCAAATGCCATCAGGTTTCCTCCAGAATGATGTGAAACAGTTCGTTCAGCCGATCGGTCTGACCGGCAAGATACAGCGCGCCGAACAGCGTCTCAAGACCCGTTGCCTTGGCGTATTCCTTGGGCGATGCCGCCTTGGGCGCGGCATGGGTATGAGCGTTTTTACCCCGGCGGAAGTAGGCAAGCTCCTGCTCCGTCAGGTGGGGCAGCAGCTGATCCGCAAACTTCGCCTGAGAGAGGGCATTGACCATCGCCACGGTGTCCCGGTGCAAATTCTTCGCCACCTTGCCGCCCATGCAGCAAAGATGGCTGCGGCACAGCAGCTCAAAAACCGCATCGCCGATGTGCGCCAGACCCTGATTGGTGATGGCGTTGATCTGCTGCTCGTCCAGCTTTATTTCAAAATAGTTTTCCATAGCGTTTCTCCCCGATTCAGAAGTAGCTGGGCGCAAAGTCCCGTAAATGCGCCGGTCAGGATGCTGATGACGATCATTACCGGCAGGTAAAGGGCAAGGTAAGGGGTTCCCGTCAGGGCGATCGCCATCGCCATCTGTCCGATGGAGTGTCCGATGGCGCCCAGTATGCCGGCGACCCAGACTTGGCGGTTGGTCAGTACCCGCCGCAGGGCAATGGTGATCACAATGGCGCAGGCACCGCCGGCGGCGGAATAGAAGATCGTGCTGAAATTACCCGCGAAGATCGCGCCGAGGAAAATGCGGCAGGCGAGGATCGCCGCGCCTTTTTTTCCGCCCAGCAGGAACACCGCGAACACCGTTACGATGTTGGCAAGTCCCAGCTTCACCCCCGGGATGGGAACGATGGGCGGGATCTGTGCTTCGATCAGAAAAATGGTCAGAGCGATGGCGGTCAGCAGTGCCGGGAAGGTCAGTTGTTTGGCTTTCAGATCCATCGCTCCTTTCTTTTTAGATTTCTTCGTTGAATGCCATGGGGTCAAAGGTGATGACGGTGTAGATGGCGGTCTGCTCCTGTTGGGACAGCTGATCTTCCAGCTTTGCCTTGATCTCCTCCTTGCGGCTGTTCAAGTCTGCCGGCAGGGAGATGTCGAAGATCAGGTTGGTGTGACCGTTGCCCCTGACCATGCGGAAATCGTGCAGACGAAGCCGCGGGTCAATGGCGGCAAGGATCGCCTTTGCCCCGTCCCGCAGGCGGAGCAGCTCCGGGTCGTCGGTGACTACGGGGTCATAGTGGATCACAAGGTGGACGTTATGCTCCTGCAGGCATTCCCGCTCCATGTCGTCGATCAGCTCGTGACAGAGCAGCGGATCTTCCCGGTTGTCCATCTCCACGTGGAGCGTGGCAAACCGCTGACCCGGACCGTAATCGTGGACCATCAGGTCGTGATAGCCCAAAACCTTGGGCTGCTTTTGGATGTAGTCTACGATCAACGCCTGCAGCTCCGGGCTGGCGCTTTCGCCCAGCAGGGGAGAGATGGTCTCCTTGGCGAGCATAGCGCCGCTGTAGAGAATGAAGGCAGACACCGCGAGACCCACGTAGCCGTCGATGGAAAAATGGGTAAAATACTCAATAACGGCGGCGATCAGCACCGCGGCGGTGGCGATCACATCGTTGCGGCTGTCCTGCGCGGTGGCAGCCAAGGCAGACGAGTTGATCAGGCGGGAGAGCTTGCCGTTGAACAGCGAAAGCCACAGCTTCATACCGATGGACAGCACCAGCGTCAGCGCTACCACCCATGAAAATTCGATGGTTTGGGGATTGAGGATCTTCTCAAAGGACGACCGACCCAGTTCCACACCGATGACGATGATCAGCGCCGCAACAGCCAAGCCGGACAAATACTCATACCGGGCGTGACCGTAGGGGTGATCCGCATCGGCGGGCTTTTCCGCCAGCTTGAAGCCAATCAGCGTGACGATGGCACTGCTGGCATCGGACAGATTGTTCATGGCATCGGCGGTGATGGAGACCGACCCTGCCAGCGTACCCACAATGAGCTTGCCCGCGAACAGCAAAAGATTGCACACAATGCCCACAATGCCGGAAAGACTGCCGATGGAAGAACGGGTCTTGGGGTCGTCGGTGTTATTTGGATTTTTCACAAAGAGAGAAAGGAGTATTTTGGTCATAAAAGCCTCCGAATATGACGAAATTGTGACTCTACCGTGAGTAGAGAAGGAAAATCTATGGTCAGGAGAGTGCTGGAAAGGCAAATTCTCCGAAAAGATGGGCGACAAGAGGGCGAAAATCAGGTACAATAGGACACGAGCCTTTCCTCCTATTATAAAAGAAAGAGGGAAGACTGTCCAGTATTATTTAGGAGTGTATACCATGTCTGAGTACAAAATCATTACGGATTCCGGCAGCGACCTGCCCGAGAGCATGCTGGAAAGCCTGAACGTCAAATCGGTTTCCCTGACCGTCAACTTCAAAGGTGAGGTGCGGGGCGATTCTGTTGACGAGGGCATCCGTGAATTTTATAACGACCTGCGCGCAGGGGAGATCGCAACCACCTCTGCCATCAATCCCACCCGCTGGGAAGAGGCGATGGAGGAGGAGCTGAAAGCGGGGATGGATCTGCTGGTCATCGTTTTCACCTCCGGCTTGAGTACCACATACCAGTCTGCCGTCATCGCGGCAAACGAGCTGGCGGAAAAGTATCCCGACAGAAAGATCAAGGTCGTGGACAGTCTGTGCGCGTCGCTGGGTCAGGGCTTGCTTGTTTGGTACGCAGCCAAAAAGCAGCAGGAGGGCATGTCCCTTGAGGAGCTGGCTGCATGGCTGGAGAGCGAACGCTACCATCTTTGCCACTGGTTCACGGTGGACGATCTGATGTTCCTCAAGCGCGGCGGTCGTGTCAGTGCCACCACAGCGCTGGTTGGCACGATGCTGAAGATCAAGCCGGTGCTGCATGTGGATGACGAGGGTCATCTGATCAACATGTCCAAGGCACGGGGCAGAAAGGCTTCCATCGAAGCACTGGCGGCGAAGGCGGTGGAGCTGGGTAAGAGCTATGACAACAGCACCATGTTCATCTGCCATGGCGACTGCATCGAGGATGCGGAGTATCTGGCGGAGCTTGCAAAGGAAAAGGGTGGTGCGAAGGAAGTGTTCATCGGTTACACCGGCGCGGTCATCGGATCCCACTCCGGCCCCGGTACGCTGGCACTGTTCTTTATGGGTGAGAAGAGATAAACAATGAGGGTGGTTAACGACCACCCTCATTTTGTATCCCGCATAATGACATGTCATTGCGAGGAGCACAAAGTGCGACGTGGCAATCTCCTGTGCAAATGCAGGTAAACGGATGCAAGCTACCAGTCCTTTGGCGGACTGCCATCTTGCATCCATGGACTCTCCCACGGGCTAAAAAGTGTCCCCCGGACACTTTTTACCTCGCTACGCTCGGTCGCCCTTTCGAGTCCCATCCATCCCATAAAAAAAGACGACCGAATGGTCTTCTTTTTTATGGGGTGGGTAATGGGACTCGAACCCACAACGCCCGGAACCACAATCCGGTGCTCTGCCAATTGAACTACACCCACCACATATGACTCAAGTTTCATTGCTGACTTGCTCCAAGAGAGCTTGGTACGCCAGAAGGGACTCGAACCCCTGGCCTACTGCTTAGAAGGCAGTTGCTCTATCCAGCTGAGCTACTGGCGCGAATTGAATGGAGCAGGTGACGGGAATCGAACCCGCATCCCCAGCTTGGAAGGCTGGTGCCCTGACCATTGTACTACACCTGCGTCTACCCTCCGGGGAAATTGTCAGCTTAGATAGGATAGCATGAACCCCCAGATTTGTCAACCCGTAATCTGATTTTCATTAAAATTTTTTTATTCACCGTCATCAGAGACATAAACAGAAGCGAAGTAACCCCTCCCCAATCTTCTCATTGAGT
>JAZNNV010000056.1:0-13125 GCA_045580465.1 Faecousia sp. | reverse complement strand
CTTTTTAATCAAGTCCGTTATGAACACCCGTACCAAAAAAGAGGACTGCCAAAGGCAGTCCTCTTTTTTGGTCGGTCGGGATTCGAAAGGGCGGCACCAGTCCGCAGACTGGTGTAAAAACAGTCCAGTGGACTGTTTTTAGCCCGTGGGAGAATCCATTGCTCCATAGACGCACCCCTCTGCGGGTGTGGATATGGAGCGATCTTGTTCTATGCCCCTCTTACACTCTCACAGGCTTTTACACGCAACACAAAAGCTCTTCAAACCACCACTCACCCATCAAAATCGACCGAACAGCATAATTTGCAACATTTTTGATTTTTCTGTGCTACAATACTGCCGAAGGAGGTGAAGCGATGAAATTCAGACTCATCATCGATGAAAACCGCGACGAGGAGATCGTCGCAACCGTACATGAGCGCAGCGCTCTGACCGACCAGCTGGAAGCGATGGTACTGGCATATCAGGGCGCGGACAGCGTGCTCGCCTTCAACGAGGACGAATGGCTGGCGCTCCCCTTTTCACGCATCGAGTGCATCACCGTACTGGACGGAAAGGTCTATGCCATTGACACCCGCAACCGGCAGTATCGTCTGAAGCAGCGCCTTTACGAGCTGGAGAGCAAGCTCCCCGGCAATTTCATCCGCATCAATAAAAGTACCATCGCAAACGAAAATCGTCTGGAGCGTTTCGCTGTGACCTACAGCGGTGCTGTAGATGCCGTGTTCAAGTGCGGCTACCGGGACTATGTTTCGCGACGCTGCCTTGCCCAAATCAAAAGGAGGTTTGAAACAAAATGAAAAAATTTGCAAAAGAATTCTTATTCCGCGGTCTGATCGCCTGCGCCGGCGGACCTGTAGTACTCGCTATTATCTATGGCATTCTCGGCGCGACCAACACTGTGACCAGTCTGACCCCCCACGAGGTCTGCATGGGGACATTGACCATTACCCTGCTTGCTTTCATCGTTGCGGGCATGACGGCGATCTATCAGATGGAGCAGCTGCCACTGGCATCCGCCATTTTGATCCATGGCGCGGTACTTTACGCAACGTATATTCTGATCTATCTGCTCAACGGCTGGCTTGTTAATCAGCTTGTTCCCATTTTGGTCTTTACGGGCGTTTTCATCATTTCCTATGCTGTGATCTGGCTGATCATTTATGCTGTGGAAAAAAGAAAAACGCAGAAGATCAACGACCTTCTGCATTCTGATTCGTAACTATTCAATTACTTCAATGTAAAAGCTGACGGGACGGAAGCCGTCGTTGCAGGAGATCATGGCGGAATGGGGATCTTTCATCCAGCCGTCATAGAAATTTCCACCGCCGCGTGCCAGCTCTTTGACAAAATACTCCATGCTGTCCCACGCGCTCTGACACAGTGCGTGGGGCTTTTCTCCGTTCATGGAGATCCACGAAGCTCCTTCGGAGATGTCGCAGGTATGCTCGATCGGATTTTCATATTTCGCCATCAGGTCAGGATAGGATGCCTTGCGGATCGCTGTGATCTTCACATTCTTCATAGAAACACTCCCGAACTTATTTACCAAATATAGGGAAACAGTCTGTATTTTACTTTCTGCATGTAATCCGTATATCCCTCCAGCTCCTTCGCCAGCAGTGCTTCTTCATCCTTCAGACGCACGATGATGATCGCCGGATAAAAGGCAAAGACGAACAGCGCATACCACGAGCCGAGCACGATGGGCATCATGAGAAAAAGAAGGATCGTTGCCATATACATCGGATGACGGACAATGCCGTACAGCCCGGTATCCACGACCTTTTGCCCTTCTTCGACGCGGATGGTGCGGCTGAGATAGGCGTTTTCCCGCATGACCTCGGCATAGAGTGCGTATGCGGCAAGAAACAGTACCGACGCAATGATCGTTACTGCAGTTGGCATCTGCGACCAGCCGAAGCGGAAATCCAGTCCTGCCACCACAAACCCACCGATAAACATCAGCGCAGAGCCGGCAAGTACGCCCTTTTGCGCAGATTGCTTTTCCTTGGCATCAAGGCGCTTTTCCAAAAATGCGGGAGATTTGAAAAGCATTACAAAGCCGGCGATCAGCATTGGTACGAACAGCAGACCGATCAAAAGCCAGCCTTTCCCGAAATAAATCGTTCCTGCAGGCAGGAAAATGAGCAGTCCCACCAGTATCAGACCGCAGAAAAACTTGGTCAATGCATTGATCAGCAGCTTCATATGACCGCCTCCTTTTTTCAAATTATATCATGAAGGTTCACCATATGCAACCGCGCTTTTTCGTGCAGACTGCCGTCTTGACTTCGCAGTCAGACATGCTACAATAGTCTTACAAGGAGCAGGAGGTGGCTTATGTACGATCGCTTTTATCCCGGCAGGGTTTGGCTGGACACAAACGGCAAGCGCATTCAGGCACATGGCGGCTCGATCATCACTGTAGACGGTAAATACTATTGGTACGGTGAGAACAAAGAGTTCACCACCGGCGATGGCACTCGCTGGCACAACGGCGTGCGGATGTACGAGTCAACCGATCTCTACAACTGGAAGGATCTGGGCATCATCATTCCCGTCAGCACCGATCCCGAATCTCCCTTCTACCCCACTGCCTGTATGGACAGACCCCACATCATTTACAATAAGACGACCCAAAAATACGTCTGTTGGGTCAAGGTCATGCGGGGCGAAAGAGGGCAGCTGTCCACAGTTCTGACGGCAGACTGCATCACCGGCCCTTATACCGTCGTGCATCAGGATTTCAAGCCCCTTGGCATGAGTGCAGGCGATTTTGATCTGGCGGTTGCCTCCGACGGAAAGGCATACTATTATTTCGAGCGGGTACACAGCGAGACCATCTGTGCCGACCTGACGGAGGATTACACCGATGTAACGGGCTGTTACTCCACCCATTTCCCCCATCACGAGGGTCCTCCCTATGTCCGGGAGGCGACCGCCCACTTCCTGCGTGGGAACAAGCACTATCTCATCACCAGCGGCACGACCGGCTACTGGCCCAATCCCTCGGAGGTGGCAGTTGCCGATACATGGCACGGACCTTACACGGTGCTGGGCAATCCCCATCCGGGCGATGACAGCAACACATCCTATCACTCACAGATCACATCCGTTTTCAAGGTTCCCGGCAAAAAGGATCTGTATATCGCTCTTGCTGACCGCTGGAGACCCGAAAGCATGGACGTCCCCTACAGCGAAATCGAAAAGCTGTATGCCACCATCTGCACGCCTGCCTTGCCCCAAGAAGAACGGTCGGCGGTGTCCGCACGGCTGAGAGAACTTGGGTCAGACGGAAGCAACAACACCTCTATCGCCGATTATGTCTGGCTGCCCTTCACCTTTGAGAATGGGATGCCCACGCTGCATTGGTGCGACGAATGGAAAGTTGAGGATTTTGAGTAACATAAAAGAGGCAGGACACCAGTCCTGCCTCTTTGTTTTCAGTTACAACAAACGGATACCCGCCTTTTCGCAGGCTTCCACGGTCTGTGCGTCCCAGATGCTGGACTGCACCTCGCCGATGTGACAGCAGCGCATCATCAGCATACTGAGTCTGGATTGACCGATCCCGCCGCCGATGGTCAAAGGCAGCTCGTCATTGAGCAGCATCTTATGGAAAGGCAGCTTGGCACGCTCTTCACAGCCCCGTTCCTTCAGCTGGTAGCGAAGTGCTTCCGCATCCACGCGGATACCCATAGAGGAGATCTCCAGCGCGCGACCCAGCACCTCATCCCAGAAAAAGATGTCACAGTTGAGCTTCCAGTCATCATAGTCCGGGGCGCGTCCGTCATGGGGTTTGCCGGACTTCAGCTTGCCGCCGATCTGCATGATGCAGGCGGTATGGTGATCCTTGACGTAAGCGGTCTCCCGTTCAGAGCCGGTCAGGTCGGGATACAGATCCTCCAGCTCTTGGGTGGTAATGAAGGATACTTCTCTGTCAAGGTCAACACGCAGCTGCGGAAAACGCACATGCAGTCTGTCGTTGGTGTCGCAGATGGCACGGACGATGGCACGCACGATCAGCTTCAGGTAGTCAAGATTGCGGTTTTCACGGGTGATGACCTTTTCCCAGTCCCACTGGTCCACATAAATGGAGTGGATGTTATCAAGGCTTTCATCCCGGCGAATGGCATTCATATCGGTGTAAAGACCGTTGCCAACGCTGAACTCATAGCGCTTCAGCGCAAGGCGCTTCCACTTTGCAAGGGAATGTACAACTTGGGCATCCTCACCCACAGCCGGCACGTCAAAGGAAACGGGACGCTCGTAGCCATTAAGGTTATCGTTCAGACCGGATTCCTCCGTGACAAACAGCGGAGCGGACACGCGCTTGAGGTTCAAGGCGTTTGCAAATTCCTGCTGAAATGTCTCCTTGATGTAGGCGATCGCCCGCTGGGTGTCGTAGGCATCCAGATTGGCGCGGTAACCTTCGGGAATGTAGATTTTGTTCACAGAGCATCCGTCCTCTCCATAGGAAGAAATTGATAAAAAACATGGCAGTCTCACGACCGCCCAACAAATTTATTTTATCATGCCATATAGTACTCTGTCAATGCTTATTTCGGCTCACTTACCATTTTCTCCCTTTTGTACGATTGAAAGGTCTTATTTTTATGAAACCTTCCATCTTGAAAAGGGGCTTGCGGTGAGGTATCATATAGACACAGGGAGGTGGTTCCAATCATTTAATATAGATAGGAATCAACAAAATGCTCTTTCGATCCCCTTCCCGTTATTCTCAATTTCTCGAAAACGATAATAAAGGAATTGATTTGGAAGCCACTCAGAAAAGGAAAGAGCAGCAAAATCTGCAGAAAGCGAGGTTACCCAATGATTGAACCTGCACACTTAGGGAAATAACCCTCAGATGTTACGAAGGAAGTAGTAACAGATCTGAGGGTTATTTCTTTTTTATGGAGATGTGCAGGATCGCAGACGGTAATCCTTGAGCAGTCGAATAAGCTCCGGGGTGAGGGCAAGCAGGGCAATGAGATTCGGAATTGCCATGCATCCGTTGACGATCTCAGAAAGCAGCCAAACTGTTCCCGTTTTCAGCACCGCGGCAATTACAATGACAATGCCTTGCAGGTAAACAAACCGCTTCCACACATTTGTGCCAAGCAGAAATTGCGCGCAGCGGGCGCCATACAGCCCCCATCCAAGAACTGTCGCGATGGCAAAGCAGCATAGTGCTGCTGCCAGCACCACCGCCACCCAGTCGCCGTAGATTGCGGCAAAGGCTTGGGTGGTCAGCGTCACGCCTACATCCGTTCCATATGGGATCGGCACGCCGCTGACAAGGATCACCAGTGCCGTCATCGTGCAGATCACAATGGTATCCAGAAACACCTCCACGATCCCCATCAATCCCTGCTGCACCGGATGCTCCACGTCAGCCGCCGCATGGGCGATCCCTGCCGTACCCATTCCCGCTTCATTGGTAAAGACGCCCCGTGACACGCCGATCCGCAGGACTGTAAACACCGATCCGATCGCCCCGCCGGTTACCGCGCGGGGCGTAAATGCGCCCGTTATGATGGCGGACAGTGCCTCAGGGAGCATCTGCGACCTTGCGATCAGCACACCGACACCCAGCAGAAGATAACCGGCAGATGCAAAAGGAACAAGTCTTTCTGCAGCCCGTCCGATCTTTTTCATTCCACCAAGCAAAATAGCGCACATAGTCAGGCTCAATACGATTCCCATAACTAAATTCCCCTGCAGTGTTTCCCGACCGCCCCATGCGCCGATCACCTGATTGACTCCGCCGATCACCGCATTGACCTGCGTCGCGCTCCCCACGCCAAAGGCTGCAACCACCCCGAAAAAGCAATACACTCCCGCAAGAAAATGCCAACGCTTGTGAAGACCCTTTTTGATCATGTACATTGGTCCGCCCACGATCTCGCCCTTTTCATCCCTTGTGCGATACCGTACCGCAAGGGTCGCCTCCGCCAGCTTCAGGATCATGCCGAGAATGGCGCAGATCCACATCCAGAAGATCGCCCCCGGTCCACCGATCGCCATCGCGCCGGCAACGCCTGCCAAATTTCCCGTTCCGACCGTCGCCGCCAACGCGGTACACAACGCCTGATAGGGTCGAACCGTGCCGGATTTCTCCCCCTTGGCGGTGAACGCGCTCAGGAATGTTCGGATCGCTTTCGGAAACAATCGAAGCTGCGAAAAGCCCGTCCGAATCGTGAGGTAAATTCCGACGCCCAATATCCCCAGCAGAGCAGGCGCGCCCCAAACAAAGGCATTGATCTTCTCCAGAATCTGTTCCATAACATCCTCCTTGCAAAAAAGCAGCCTCCCCATCGGGGAAGCTGCTTTCGTATTATTCCCATGTTGCCCAGATCTCCGGGCAGTAGCCGACGGTTGCCTGCTTTCCGTTG
Source organism: Faecousia sp. (assembly GCA_045580465.1). Taxonomy (GTDB): domain Bacteria; phylum Bacillota; class Clostridia; order Oscillospirales; family Oscillospiraceae; genus Faecousia. The sequence goes on along the minus strand of JAZNNV010000056.1, from coordinate 6,724 downwards.
CGGACGATCGGCGTCTTCATCAGGGAAGGATCGTCAAAGACCTTATCCTCCTTGGCGCGCTTGTCGTCCATATACTTCATCAGCGTGATCTGATCGCTCTTGGAATCCCAATCGATCAGGTTGTCGATGCCGCCGACAGCACGCAGAACACTGTCAAACTCCTTGCCTGACATTCCGAATCGGATCAGGTCGATGGATTGAAATTTATTGCGGCGTTCCTTGAAATAGCGTTCTGCTTTTTTCGTATCAAAGCATTTGCTTTTGCCGAATATCTGAATGTTCAATACTCTACCTCCATCAGGCACAAGCCCTGTGCGGGAACAAGCGGGCCTGCCTGCTCACGTTTTGCGCCGAACAGCGCAGGGATCGAATCAGGTTCTCTTTTCCCGAGACCCACTTCCAGAAGTGTGCCGACCATGATACGCACCATGTTGTAAAGAAATCCGTTTCCCGTAAAGGAGAATACAAGCTCCTCGCCGTCGCGGAAGATCTGAATGTCATCGATACGACGAATGGTGGACTTTTTCATCTTCTTATTGGCACAGAAGGCGGAAAAGTCATGCTCGCCGAGAAAATGGGCTGCCGCAGCGTTCATCTTCTGAACATCCAGCTTCTCAGGAAGAATATAAACAAATCTTCTTTCGAAGACGCAGGGTCGTTCGCTGTTCCAGATGCGGTAGCGATAGGTCTTGCGCGTGCAGTTGAGCCGGGCATGAAAGCGCGGTGCTGCCTCCTGACACGAGTCTATGCCGATGTCCTCCGGTAAATACCGCCGCAGTGCGGACAAAATATCCGCGCAGGGCATTTCGCTGTCGCAATGGAAATTGGCAACCTGACACACAGCATGCGCCCCGGCGTCGGTGCGTCCGCTGCCGGAAAGCTCGATCTCCTCGTCCAGGATACGGGAAAGAGTCTGCTCCAATTTGCCCTGAATGGTGTTGTCAACGCCACTGAGGCGCTGCCAGCCCTTGTAGCGGGTGCCATCGTAACAGATGTGAAGTCTGATATTTCGCATCAGCCAACCACTTCATAGCCGGCATCCGTGATTGCCTTTGCAAGGGCTGCACGGTCTGCATCGCCGGTCACCGTTACGTTCTTTGCCTGCAGGTCAACCACGGCATCGGTCGCACCGGGTACTGCCTTGCAGACCTTTTCCACCATCGCCTTGCAATGGGGGCACATCATACCTTCTACCTTCAAAACAGTTGTCATATTGATCTTCTCCTTTTCAATTTTGGGTGCTGGGCTTGCGCCCTTGAAGCGCCGCAGGCGCAGCGCATTGGTTACAACGAAAACGGAACTCATACTCATGGCGGCAGCGCCGATCATGGGACTGAGCTGAATGCCAAAGGGCAGGAACAAAACACCTGCCGCCACAGGAATACCAAGGCAGTTATAGAAAAATGCCCAAAACAGGTTCTGTCGGATGTTGCGAAGCACCGCCTTGCTCAGGCGGATGGCATTGGCGATGGCATTGAGGGAATCGCCCATCAGTACCACATCCGCCGATTCCATTGCGATGTCCGTACCCGCGCCGATTGCCATGCCTACGTGAGCAGTCACCAGCGCAGGCGCGTCATTGATGCCGTCACCGACCATCAGGACACGTCTACCATTTTCCTGCAATGCTTTTACCGCGCCTGCCTTGTCGGCGGGCAGGACATTTGCGATCACTTCCGTGATCCCCGCTTTTTCTGCAATGGCGGAAGCTGTTCTTTCATTGTCGCCGGTCAGCATCACGACCTGCAATTTCAGCTCCTGCAGCGCCTTGATCGCAGATACCGCATCCTCCTTCAGCACATCTGCCGCTGCAATCGCGCCGAGATACGTGCCGTCCTTTGCGGCGAAATACAGCGGTGTTTTCCCTTGGGCAGACAGCCCGGTGTATTCAGGAACAGAAATGCCGTGTTCTTCCATCAGCACTCTGTTGCCGCCCAGATAGCAGACACCGTCCACATTGGCGCTGACGCCTCTGCCGGGGAGTGTTTCAAACCCGGTTGCCTGCTTGATGGGCATGCCCTCTGCCTTTTTGAGGATCGCCTTTGCAAAAGGATGCTCCGAGGGCTGCTCCAAAGCAGCAGCCAATTCCAGCAGCGCATCAGCGGAAATCGTTTCAGGGAGAATGTCCGTTACAACAGGCTTGCCGGTGGTGAGTGTGCCGGTTTTGTCCAACACGATCGTATTGATCCGATGCAGCTGCTCCAGCGCATCGCCATTCTTAAACAGCACGCCCATGGAAGCGCCCTTGCCCGTACCGACCATGATCGCCACCGGGGTCGCAAGACCCAGCGCGCAGGGACACGAGATCACCAGCACCGAAATGGCGCAGGTCAGGGAGAACTCCAATCCATGACCCAAAAGCATCCAGACCACAAAGGTCACCAGCGCGATGGACATGACCACCGGAACAAAAATGCCCGAGACCTTGTCAGCCAGCCTTGCGATGGGCGCTTTGGAATTGCCAGCCTCCTCAACAAGGTCAATGACCTGCTGCAAAAGGGTATCCTTGCCGACCTTTTGGGCGCGAAGCTTCAGGAAGCCCTCTGTATTGATGGTCGCCGCCGAAACGCTGTCACCGGCTTTGATATCCACAGGTACGCTTTCGCCGGTCAGAGCGCTTTGGTCAACCGCCGCGTGCCCTTCCAAAACGATTCCGTCCACGGGGATACGTCCGCCGGAACGGACAAGGATCACATCTCCGACCACCACCTGATCGGCGGGGATGATCTGCTCCTCACCGTCACGCAGCACCGTTGCGGTTGCGGGGCGAAGATCCATCAAGGCACGAATGGCATCGCCGGTCTTGCCCTTTGCCCGGTGTTCCAGATACTTTCCGAGAGACACGAGGGTCAAAATCATCGCCGCAGACTCAAAGTAGAGGTTTTGCGCGTAAAAGCCAACGGTTTCCCAATCCCCGTGACCCATGGCATATGCCATCCGCAGCACCGCCATGACACCGTAAAGCAGCGCAGCGCCGGAACCGACAGCGATCAAGGTGTCCATATTGGGACTGCGATGCCATAAAGCCTTCAGACCGCGGATATAATAAGAACGATTCAGCACGATCACAGGAAGTGTCAGCAGCAGCTGCACCAGCGCCGCAACCATTGCATTTTTCTCGCCGTGATACCACCCGGGCAGCGGAAGTCCGATCATGTGACCCATGGTAAAATACATCAGAACGACCAGCAGGCAACCGCTGCTGATGAGCCGTGCAAGGCGGTGGTCGGTTTCTTCTGATTTTGTCTGCTTCGGTTTTTCACCGGCAGGCTGGGCGCCGTAGCCGGCAGCGGTCACGCGGCTGATCACTTCTGCGGATACTGCCGCATCAGTAGCCTCCAGCGTCATAGAGTTGCTCAGCAGATTCACCTGCACATCCGATACGCCCGGAATACTTTTTGTCGCCTTTTCCACCCGGGCGGCACATGCGGCACAGGTCATGCCGGATATTTCAAATTTCAGTTTCATACAACTATCCCCCAAAATGACAATACTTGACGGAAATATAATTCTGTGATACTATTTTACCATAAGGAGAAAAAACTGCAAGTACGTACTAATTTGTGCATTAGTACCCATTTAGATACCAAGGAGGATCGCCATGAACAACACAGAGCACTGCCCGGTTGCCGAAACACTCGAGCTGATCGGTGGAAAATACAAAGCACTGATTTTGTGGCATCTGTCCGCAAATGCCTGCCGTTTCTCCGAGCTGCGTAAGCACATCCCCCGTGCAACCGCAAAAATGCTGACCCAACAGCTGCGTGAGCTTGAAGCAGACCAGTTAATACGGCGTAAGGTTTTCCCCGTGATCCCGCCCCACGTCGAGTATTCACTGACAGAGCTGGGCAAAAGCCTGCTGCCGATCCTCACCTCCATGCGGGATTGGGGTGCTACCTACCTCAGCTCAAAAAATCTGCACTCGAACTGCATTATGATGACATCCGACCCCATGTCTCAAACCAACTGATTTCTAAAAGACAAAGGAGCCAATCGTATGAACATTAAAATTCTCTCCGACAGTACCTGCGATCTTTCCCCCGAATTGCTGGAAAAGCACAACATTTCCCTCGCTCGCCTGACAGTCGTCAAGGCAGGTGAGCAGTTTACCGACGGCATCGACATCACCCCCGCTGACATTTTTGCCCACGTGGCAGCCGGCGGCGATCTTTGCAGCACCGCTGCTTTCAGCATCGGTCAATATCAGGAACTGTTCGCTGAATACGCAAGCGACTACGATGCTCTGATCCATATCAACATCAGCTCCGGCTTCTCCGGCAGCCATCAGAATGCCTGCATCGCTGCGGAGGAATTCGACAATGTCTATGTCATTGACTCCCGCAATCTGTCCACAGGTCAGGGTCTTGTTGTGCTGGAAGCCTGCCGCCTCGCCAAATCCTGCGACTCCATCGATGAGATCGTGGAAAAGCTCAACGCTTTCACCCCCCGTGTGGAAGCCAGCTTTGTGCTGGATCGACTTGATTACATGGTCAAGGGCGGTCGCTGCTCTGCTGCCGCAGCGCTGGGCGCAAATCTTCTGAATCTGAAGCCCTGCATTGAGGTCAGAGACGGCAAGATGTCCGTGGTGAAGAAGTACCGCGGTACTTACGCAAAGTGCCTTGCAAGCTACGTCAAAGACCGTCTGGCTGACCGCGACGACCTGGACCGCAGCGAGATGTTCCTGACCTACACTCCCGTAACCGATCAGTGTCTGACTGCCGTCAAGGAAGCGATCGATGCATACGGAAACTTTGAAACCGTCTACGAGACCACCGCCGGCTGCACGGTATCCTGCCATTGCGGTCCCGGCACACTGGGCGTTCTTTTTGTCCGCAAATAATTTTCCACCCGCCGAACCAATTCGGCGGGTTTTCTCTCTTGTAATTTGTCGATTGTGTGCTATACTGATTGCATAAAACCAATTTCGGAGGTACGAAATGGAGTACTCCAAGCTTTTGGACCTTGCAACAGACCTCGGCTACCACCTTGCCATGAACGGCGCGGAAACCTTCCGCGTGGAAGAGAGCATTTTGCGTCTGCTGGCTGCCTACGGGGTTACGGGTGATGCTTTTGTCATCCCCAACTGCATGCATATCAGCATCCTGACAGAGGACGATACCCCCATTGCCCGTATGCGCCGCATCGGCGGTCACGGCAGCAATCTGGATGCCGTTGAACGTTACTCCAATCTCAGCCGCAGGCTGTGTGCGGAAAAGCCCGATCTTGATACCGCCATCCATTGGCTGAAAGAAACCAAACGCAACATCCGTTCCTTTAATCTGCCATGGCTGCTGTTTGGCAATGCCTTTGGCGCATTTGGCTTCTCACTTCTGTTTGGCGGTTCTGTTTGGGATGCCCTCTTGTCAGCAGTTTGCGGTCTGGTGGTCGGTCTTGTGAACTATGGACTCGATCATCTGGATGCCAATCCCTTTTTCAAGACCATTGCAGCAGCCTTCCCTATGGCTCTGCTTGCATACATCAGCGCAGCTTTGATCCCCGGTATCCGTGCGGACATGGTAGCGATTGGTGCATTGATGCTACTCGTCCCGGGACTTCTCTTTACAAACGCTATGCGCGACATTATTTACGGTGACACGAACTCCGGCATTAACCGCATCGTGCAGGTTTTGCTGATCGCCGTTGCCATTGCCCTTGGTGTTGCGGCAGCATGGAATGTTGCAGACCTGATTCATCACATTCCCGTAAGCCAAGCGCCCATCCCCTATAACATCGCGTTCCAATGTCTTGCAAGCTTCTTCGCCTGCATCGGCTTTGCGATCATCTACAACATTCACGGCCCCGGTATCTTCCTCTGTGCGCTGGGCGGTGTGTTCGCATGGGCAGGCTATGCCGTCAGCCTGAAGCTGGGTGTCGGTGAGATCGCAGCCTACTTCATCAGCGCCGTGGTCGCATCGCTCTATTCTGAGATCCTCGCCCGTATCCGCAAGTATCCTGCCACCTCGTACCTCGTAGTCTCCATCTTCCCGCTCATCCCCGGATCAGGTGTTTACTACACCATCGTTCATGCCATGCAAGGCGATATGGAAAGCTTTGCAAGCCAGGGTGTCTTCACCTTGTCGATCGCCGGTGCGATGGCGCTGGGCATTCTGCTGGTGGTTACCATTTTCCGCATGACCACCGCAAGAAAAAGACGTAAACAATAACAAAAAGCACCTCGAACGAGGTGCTTTTTTATTCTGTTTCCTGCTCCTCGGTCTCCATCTCCTTCAGGAGCTTTTTGTCCTGCTTGGAGCTAAGGTCGAGTTTTTCATACATATCCGGGCGACGCTCCCGCGTGCGGCGGATGGACTGCTTTCTGCGCCACTGGCGCACCTTTTCATGGTTGCCGGAAACGAGGATCTGTGGAATTTCCCGTCCGTGCCACACCGCGGGGCGGGTGTACTGGGGATACTCCAGCATGCCATTGAAATGGCTCTCGTCTTCAAAGCATTCCGGGTCTGCAAGGACGCCGGGAACCATACGACACACCGCATCCGTCACTGCCATGGCAGCGATCTCGCCGCCGGTGAGTACAAAGTCACCGAGGGAGATCTCTTCATCCACGCACTCGTCGATAAAGCGCTGATCGATGCCCTCATAATGACCGCAGACCAAAATCAAGTTATCCATTTTGCTCAAACGGATGGCATCTGCCTGCTTGAAGGTATGTCCGCAGGGAGACAGATAGATGGTATGCACCGGGCCGCCCGCTTCATCGCAGGCC
>JAZNNV010000055.1:0-4990 GCA_045580465.1 Faecousia sp. | reverse complement strand
GTGGCTTCATAGGTCAGGCGGCTGACGCGTGTCAGACCGTCGGGCTGCTGGGAAAGACGCACACGGATTAGGAATTTGCCATGCTCAGGGCAGGTGGCGAGATCCATGTAGCGGTGACCGGGCTGGGCAAACCAGCGGGAGCCGAGCATCTGACGGCTGCAGACGGGACATTTGTTCTCTTCGCCGGTCATGGCGGAGAGGGCGGCGCGCTTGTCCGCATAGTTGTAGAAGACCTTTCTTGCGATGCAGCCAGGCAGCTCTGCGCCGTGGAAGCCATCGTCATGGCTCTTGAGTGCCTGACCGTACTGCTCAACGCCCAGCTTCAGATTCAGCCGCGCGCAGATCAGGGCGGTGTGGTAGGCATCACCCAATGCATCGTGCGCCGGGCGGGATGCTTCGATACCGAAGATCTCCATGGCGGTCTTCAGCGCCTTTTGGGAGGTGGAGCCGTCGGTTTGGGCGTTGAAGATCATTTGTGCGTTGTACCAACGCTCCGTCCAGCTTTCGTCCAAGCCAAAAAGCTGCAGATTTTCCCGCAGAATGCCGATGTCATCGAAGCCCCATGTCAGGAAGATGATGTCATCGCCGCACCATTGGCGGAACTGCGCCATCGCGTCTGGGAAGGGGATGCCTTCGTCACGGAGTCTGGCTTCCTTGATGCCGGTCAGCTTGCTGACGCGGCGATTGAGATGGCGGTAGAACTTCGGCTTGACAAGAACCTGAAATTCGTCCTGCACAAGCTGATCCTCGGTGACGCGAACAGCACCGATCTGAATGATCTCACCGCGAATATGCACAGGAAGCACCTTCTTGGCAGAGGGAGACCCGGGCCAAGGCTGATTCCATTCCATATCCAGTACGATATAATCCATGACTGCAACCTCTGTTCAAAATATCTCTAACCTATATCATAGCACACACAGGGGCGGTCTGTAAACCCAAAGTTTGCAATTTTCATATTTTTCAGGCAGATGGGCAAACTGCATATGGAGGGGATGGAAGATGACGGAAAAAGAGTATGCAAAGCTGGTAAAGCAGATGCAGCCCCGTTCACCGATTGGGAAGGACTGCTTTAACGCATTCTGGATCGGTGGGCTGATTTGTGCCATCGCGCAGCTGGCGATGAACGGTTACACCGCGTTGGGGCTGGAGAAGACGGATGCAAGCACTGCAACATCCATGACGATGATCGCCCTGTCCGCGCTTTTGACGGGCTTGAGCCTTTATGACGATATCGCAAAGGTGGCGGGCGCAGGCACGCTGGTGCCGATCACGGGCTTTGCCAATGCAGTAGTCGCCCCGGCGATCGAGTTCAAGACAGAGGGCTTCATTCTCGGCGTGGGTGCGAAGATGTTTACAATAGCGGGACCTGTTATCGTGTACGGTGTTTCTGCGTCGGTGGTGTATGGATTGATTTATTGGATAACCACATTGTTCTAATCGTAGGGCGGGGGCTTGCTCCCGCCACTTTTTCTTGCGATTGGAATTATTTTATGATATGATAAAGAAAAGGGTGTGAGTGCATGACTGAACTTTGTAAGCTTACAAAAGAAAATGGAGATATAGTTTTCCATGGCAAATACTGCCTGTATAAGTATCACAAGGCGACAGCTTATTTTACAATTGCATTTGATGCCGGAGCCGTTCGCCTTATTATTTTAGATTCACCGTATGATCCAGAGAATTACGGAGCACAGATTACCTATGTGACGGTGCTTTTTGAAGATGGAAGTATCTCCGCATGGAAAACAAAATGGCTATCTTCCTATAATTATCAATTTGGTGTAGCTGCTTCATTCGATGGAAAGTACATCTTTATCCAAACATGGGAAAACGGTTTGTTTTGCATTGATGCACATACTGGGGAAATAGTATGGCGAACAAAAAGCAAACGGGGTATTACAGACATATTTGTAAACGAAAGCACCTTACTTGTCCACCAGCGTGAACGTGCATTGCAGCTTATCGACATTCGCACAGGAGAAATTCTAAAGGAAAAACGCCCGGCAACAGCATGGGGCTTTACCGCAATTGATCATAGGCACATCGTCTGTCAGGTAACTGCTAGGCAATGGGAAATTATTGATGCAGAATCATTAGAAACGAATATTGTATTGTCGCATCGTGATTTGACTGGTGGACATGAAAACTATTGCATAAATCACATCAAGATAGATGGACAGGAATTAGTAGTTCGGGGATTCCAAAATGTGTGGGACAATACAGTAAAACCTGCCAAAATGCTGCCGAATCTTGAATTTGAACACAGAATCCCGGTGGATTTAAAAATCTAATAAAATCGACAGCGAACGAAAGAAATTGAGCCATTTCGACAAAAAACACTGCGTCCTAAATTGACACAAGCAGGGCGGGGGGATGCTCGTTGCATCCTTGACTTTTCTATGGGCGTATGGTAAAATTATCAAGCTAAAAAAACAACAAAGGAGTCTTGCAACGTGCAGAATTTGATTAAGGATTGTCTTGCCGCCGCACTGGAGCGTGCACCCGGATACTATACCGCAAGAGTCGGAAATGATGACTATCTGGTGGTTACCGCTAAGGATGCCCCCGCATTTGATGTGCTGGCTGCGGAGGGCGACACCAAGGTCTGTCCTCAAAACAACAAGAATGCCATGCTTCTGCGTAGTGTCATCGGCTATCTGAATCCCGTGTCCCGCAAGGGTCACAAGTTCACCATCGGTCTGGGCGACCGCCTCGGCTGCGCAGGTGAGGGTCATCTGAAGCTGTTGGCCGGCAAGGGCATTTTCCCTGTTTTGGCACAGCAGTCCATCCGCGAGCTGAATCTCACCGGCCGTACTTATGAGGATGTGCTTTGCAGCTCTGTTTGGGCAGTGTTCAACGCAGGCTATACCGATGGCTACGGCGCTGACGGCGACCACCTGAAGCAGCCCTTCGAGATCGAATATGCCATTGCCTGCGGCTTCTCCATGATCACTCTGGACTGCTCCGAGCATATTGATAACACCATCATGTCCTTGGACGACGCCGCACTGGCTGCGAAGTATGAGCAGATCTCTCCCGCGATCCGCAAAGCATACGAGGAAAAGTACCTGCAAAACACCAAATGCGGCATTGCCTTTACCATGAAGTCCCTGATGCAGAGCGCCCTGATCTACGGCGATGCCATCGAGTACACCGTGGGTATCTATAACCGCTTCATCAAGCCCAACGGCATCGACTTCGAGATGTCCATTGACGAGACCGCAACGCCCACCTCTCCTGAAAACCACTTCTTCCTTGCCTCTGAGCTGTATGCCCGGGGCGTGGAATGCGAGACTCTGGCACCCCGCTTCTGCGGCGAGTTCCAGAAGGGCATCGACTACATCGGCAATGTGGCACAGTTTGAGGAGGAGTACATTGTCCATGACCGCATTGCCCGTCACTTCGGCTATCGCGTGAGCGTGCACTCCGGCAGCGACAAGTTCAGCGTGTTCCCCGTAATTCACAAGGTCTCCGTGGGCGGCGTGCATGTGAAGACCGCCGGCACCAACTGGCTGGAAGCTCTCCGCGTGATCGCCAAGGCAGATCCCGAGCTGATGCGTCAGATGTACGTTTACGCTGTGGAGAAGCTGCCCATTGCCCAGGCTTACTATCACATCAGACCCACTCAGGCAGATGCTCCCTCTGTGGATAATATGCCCGATTCTCAGCTTCCCACCCTGCTGGATGTGGAAGACACCCGTCAGATCCTGCACATCACCTACGGTCTGATCCTGAATGAAAAGCGCGACGGCGAGTATGTCTTCCGCGACAGACTGTACGACTGCCTGAAGAATAACCGCGCTGCCCTTGCAGCCGGTCTGGAAGCGCACATCGGCAAGCATCTGGCACTGGCTTTCGGCGTGTAAATACATATAATCGGGCGAATGCCCACATAAAAAGGCTTGACCAAATCGGTCAAGCCTTTTGTTTATCAAAATTATGGATCCAGTCTGCTGTGAAGAAGTAGATCAGGAAGACGATGCTGCTCAGCGTCCATGTGAGGGGATATGCCCACGAAACAGTGGTCAGCTCGTTGACGAACTTCACCGCAATGGAAATATAAGCAACGCGGATCACGCACCAACAAGCGAGCATCGTGATCATGGGTACGGTGGGCTTGCCCGCGCCGCGCATCACTCCTGCGATGCAGTGAGAAAGCGCCAGCAGACAATAGAACAGACAGATGGTACGCATATGCTGTGTGCCGAAAGCGATGGCTTCCTGGGTTTCGCTGAAAACGCTGATCAGCTGAGGGGCGAACACATAAGACAGCACGCCAATCACCTCTGCCATGGTGCAGCTGCACACCACACCAAAGGCAACGCCTTTTTTTACACGGTCATGCTGTCGCGCGCCCAAATTCTGTCCGACGAAGGTGGACAGCGCTTGGGTAAAGCAGGTGACCGGCAGGAATGCAAAGCCCTCCAGCTTGGAGTAGGAGCCGCAGCCTGCCATGGCTGCCTTGCCGAAGCTGTTGATGTTGGACTGCACGATCACATTCGCAAAGGCGATGACGCTGTTCTGTACGCCGGAGGGCAGACCGTAACGGACGATCTGCAGCAGACTTTCCTTATCAAAGCCGATCTTGCGGATGTGGACACGGTAGGGGGCATCGATGCGCAGCAGATGCACAAAGCAAAGCACAGCGCTGACACCTTGGGAAATGGTGGTGGCAACAGCGGCAGAGCCGACACCCCAGCCCAAGCCTGCTACGAACAGCATATCCAGAGCGATGTTGACGCAGGTGGAGAAGATCAGGTAATACAGTGGGTGCTTGCTGTCGCCCACAGCATGGAGAATGCCCACGAAGATGTTGTACATCACCGTAAAGATCGCGCCGCAGAAGTAGAAACGGAAATACTCGATGGATTGGGGCAGCACCTCGGCAGGTGTGCCCATCCACTGCAGGATGATGGGGGTCAGCGCAACGCCTGCAACGGTCAGGGCTGTGCCGGTGACCAAACCAAAGGCGATGGCTGTATGGATG
>JAZNNV010000054.1:0-7137 GCA_045580465.1 Faecousia sp. | reverse complement strand
CCGCTGTGCATCCGTTGCCGAACAGTTGGAAAAGGCGAAGGAACGTGTCAGTGATAAGATCAAAAATGGCAAGTATATCGCCTATTTTCAATCCTTCACCAACACCTACGCACCGACAGAGCAGCTTGAAACCCTTTATCTGGACGCCGTTGCCCCGGACGACATCGTCGGTCTATCAATCGGCACAAGACCTGATTGTCTGCCACAGGAAACGATTGCATTACTGGCGCACATCAACAAAATCAAGCCCGTTTGGGTGGAGCTGGGTCTGCAGACCATTCATGATGAAACAGCCAAAGCCTTTCACCGGGGCTATGACAGTGCCGTCTACTTCGATGCGGTCAGGCGACTGAAGGAAGCAGGTCTTGAAGTAGTCACCCATATCATTCTGGGTCTGCCGGGCGAGACGCCTGAGATGATGCTTGAAACCACCCGCGCCGCCGTTGCCGCCGGTACAGACGGTGTCAAATTTCACCTTCTGCATGTACTCAAGGGAACTGAACTGGAAGGAGATTACGAAAAGGGTTTGTTCGAATGTTTAACCCTTGAAGAGTATGCAACAATATTGAAATCCTGCCTTGCGCTGCTTCCTGAACATGTGGTCGTGCATCGCATCACCGGCGACGGAGCAAAAAAAGATCTGATCGCACCGCTGTGGTCTGGGGACAAAAAGCGGGTGCTGAATTATCTGAATCGCTGCTTATCTTCCAAAAATTGACAAAATTTTCACAGATCAAAAGATATTATGTGGTATAATAGAATTACAAACTGATAAAGGAGATCACTATGCCATACTTTTACGGATTCGATTTGACTTACCTTGTCATCGTGCTGCCCTGCATACTTCTTTCGCTGTGGGCAAGCGCCAACGTAAATTCCACTTTTAAGCGTTATTCTCAGATCACCTCCACCCGCCGGATCACCGGCGCAGAGGCGGCACAGCGGGTATTGCTTGCCAACGGCATCACAAACGTCCGCGTGGAGCGTGTTTCCGGCAAGCTGACCGATCATTACGACCCCAAGGCGAATGTCATCCGGCTTTCTGATTCGGTTTATGATTCCCCCTCCGTTGCCGCCATCGGTGTTGCCTGCCACGAAGCAGGTCATGCGGTGCAGTATGCGGAAAGCTATGGACCGATCAAGCTGCGTGCCGCCATCATTCCCATCACGAACATCGGCTCAAAGCTTGCCATGCCCCTGATCCTCATCGGTCTTGTATTGAGTTTTCTGGAGAACTTTTCCTTTGCAATGGTGTATGCGGGCATCGCATGCTTCGCTCTGTCCCTCGTGTTCCAGCTGGTGACCCTGCCCGTGGAATTCAACGCCAGCCGTCGGGCAATGACCGCCATCCGCGACGGCAATTACCTGACCGGCGAAGAGCAGCGGGGTGCGCGAAAGACCCTGACCGCAGCTGCCATGACCTACGTTGCCGCAACTGCAGTCGCACTTGCACAGCTTTTACGACTTCTTGTGATCTTCGGTGGTCGGCGCAGAAACGACTGATTACAATTTTTTCCGCTCCGGGATTGACAACCGGAGCGGATTTTTGTATAATTCCGTAGTGTGAAATGTATGAAAAATGTGAAAGGAGACTGTCATGGCCGCCGGTAAACACATTCTCGGTAAAACCAACGCCCGCCGTGTCTTCGGAACAGCCAAGGTCGGTGACCGCGGGCAGATCGTCATTCCCAAAGAAGCCCGCGAGCTGTTCGGCATCAAGCCGGGCGATACACTGCTGATTTTGGGCGAGACAGATGTTGGTTTGATCGTATCCCGCCCGGAGTATCTGAACGATCTTGCGGACAAACTGCTGAACTCAGTCAAGAAAGAAGGTTGACCTTATGGAGAAGCTACTGGAATTTTACAATACCATCGGTGTTTCTGCCGATGTTTACAACTACGGACAGCAAGCAATCGAAAAACTGAAGGAACGCTTTGAAGCCATCGACCGCATTGCCGAGTACAATCAGGCAAAGGTTCTCGCTGCCATGCAGAGAAACCATGTTTCCGTTGCCTGCTTCAATGCAACCACCGGCTACGGCTACGACGACATGGGTCGTGATAATCTGGAGCGGGTGTATGCGGACGTGTTCCACACCGAAGCGGCGCTGGTGCGTCCTCAGATCACCTGCGGCACACATGCGCTGACCGTTGCCCTGTCTGCAAATCTGCTGCCCGGCGACGAGCTGCTGTCGCCCGTGGGACTTCCCTACGACACGCTGCAGGAAGTCATCGGCATCCATCCCAGCCCCTGCAGCCTTGCTGAGTACGGCGTCGCCTACCGGCAGGTCGACCTGCTTGCTGACGGCACCTTTGATTACGAGGGTATCCGTGCCGCCATCAACGAAAAAACCAAGCTGATCACCATCCAGCGCTCCAAGGGCTATGCCACCCGCCCCACCTTCTCCGTCACCCAGATCGGTGAATTGATCGCTTTCTGTAAATCGATCAAGCCGGATGTTCTGGTGATGGTGGACAACTGCTACGGCGAATTTGTGGAAACCATCGAGCCTTCCGACGTGGGCGCTGATATGACTGTCGGCTCCCTGATCAAGAATCCCGGCGGTGGTCTTGCCCCCATCGGCGGCTACATCTGCGGAACGCAGGAATGTATTGACCGCTGCGCTTATCGGCTCTCCGCTCCCGGCTTGGGACGTGAGGTCGGTGCAAACCTCGGTCTGATGACCGCGCTGTATCAGGGCTTCTTCCTTGCGCCGACAGTGGTCGCCGGTGCGGAAAAGGGCGCGATCTTTGCTGCGAATCTCTATGAACCTCTTGGCTTCCGATGCGTTCCCAACGCAACAGAAAGCCGTCATGACATCATTCAGGCAGTGGAGCTGGGCAGTGAGGAAGCAATGGTCGCCTTCTGCAAGGGCATCCAGGCAGCAGCACCCGTGGATTCCTTCGCAACCCCCATTCCCGGTGAAATGCCCGGCTATGACAGCAAGGTCATCATGGCAGCCGGCGCGTTCGTTCAGGGTTCTTCCATTGAGCTTTCCGCCGACGGTCCGATCCGTCCGCCCTATGCGGTCTATTTCCAAGGCGGTCTGACCTGGCTGCACGCCAAAATCGGTATTCTCATGAGTCTGCAGAAAATGGTCGATGCAGGTCTTGTAAAACTATAAGGAGGAAACAATTATGTCTTGGTTATTCTTTTCCATTGCAACCGCCGTTTTGTGGGGCGCTGCGGAGCTTTTCTACAAGAAAGGTGCGCAGCCCAATGAAAAGTACTCTCACCTGAAGATCTGTGTCTGGGTCGGTATCGTCATGGGCGCCCACGCCATCTTCACCCTGCTGACGCAGGACATCAACTACAACCCCATCAACATTCTGATTTATCTGCCGGTTTCTCTTTTCTACATCATCTCTATGGCATTCTCCTATTTTGGAATGCGCTTCCTGGAAGAATCCATTTCCGACCCCATCGAGAATACTGCAGGTGTCATTTGTGTCCTTCTGTTCGCTTTGTTTATGGGCGACGAATTCTCATGGCTCACGTGGGTTGCTGTTGCTGTGATCACCATCGGCGTTGTAGGTGTCAGCTATTTGGAAAACCGCGGTGAAACTCCGAGAAAGAAGACCTACGGTAAAAAGCTCGCCATCATTGCCTTCTGCATGCCTTTCGTGTATGCTCTGTTGGATGCCTTTGGTACATTCTTTGACGATGCCTTCTTCCTTGTGGAGGACATCGCAAATGCGCCTTTTGTGGATGTTACGGAAGATACCATCGAAGCAGTCGCCAATACCAGCTACGAGCTGACCTTTGCGCTGTTCGCCCTTGGTCTTTTCATCTTCATGAAGGCAAAGAAGGTCAAGTTTGGCGGTGTCTCTCAGCACAAGGACAAGATCCTTGCCGCAGTCTTTGAAACCGCCGGTCAGTTTACTTACGTGTATGCCCTCGGCGGTGTGGATGCCGTCGCAGCCCCCATTCTTTCCTCTGTCTGCGTCGTATCGCTGCTGCTGTCCCGCATCTTCCTGAAAGAAAAGCTCAATTGGAAGACTTATGTCTTCATCGGTGTTGTCATTGTGGGTATTCTCCTGCTGGCAGTCAGCGAGGAGCTGTAACAAACGCTTTTCGTCTATGATATGTAACAAAAAGTCGCCGGATTTCCCGGCGACTTTTTACATATGTGTTCAATTGACACACAGCGCAATTTGTGTTAAAATAAATCGAATAAAAATCTACACCTAACGAAGTGAAAGGAGCAGATTATGGCTATGATGGATCACAATGTTCAGCTGTTGGATGCTGTTTGCGGCAGCAGTGTTCGTGTTTCTATTCTCGACCGTCTTTCCTCCGTTGATTTGTGTGCTTTCAATTCCCAAGAATATGCTGTTTTTCCCGGCTTTTGTGATGTGCATGTGCATTTCAGAGAGCCGGGTTTTTCTTATAAAGAATCCATTTTCAGCGGTTCTCTGGCAGCAGCACACGGCGGATTCACAGCGGTCTGCACCATGCCCAACCTCAACCCCGTCCCCGACACCGCTGCCCACCTGAAAGAGCAGCTGGACCTCATTAAGCAGGACGGACTTATTCATATCTATCCCTATGGCTCGATCACCATGGAGCAAAAGGGCGAGAAGCTCTCTGAAATGCGCGCTATGACAAACCATGTCATCGCCTTTTCTGACGACGGCAGAGGTGTGCAGAGCGAGGATCTGATGCGCGCCGCCATGAAACAGGCAAAGCAGCTGGGCAAGCTGATCGTCGCCCACTGCGAGGTCAATGACCTCTTAAACGGAGGATATATCCATGACGGTGATTACGCAAGAGACAATCACCACCGGGGCATCTGCTCCGAGAGCGAATGGCGGCAGATCCAGCGGGATCTGAAGCTGGTAAAAGAGACCGGCTGTGCCTATCATGTCTGCCATATCTCCACCAAAGAAAGCGTGGAGCTGATCCGTCAGGCAAAGAAGGACGGTCTGAACGTCACCTGCGAGACTGCGCCCCATTATCTTCTGATGGACGACTCCTGGCTGCAGGAGGACGGCAAGTATAAGATGAATCCGCCTCTTCGTGACAAATCCGACCGGGAAGCCCTGATTTTGGGCATTCAGGACGGCACCATCGACATGATTGCAACCGATCATGCCCCCCACTCTGCAGAAGAAAAGTCCAAGGGTCTGGACGGCAGTGCCTTCGGCATTGTCGGTCTGGAAACCGCATTCCCGCTGCTTTACACTTACCTTGTCAAAGAAAACGTCATCACCATGGAGCAGCTGATGAAGCTGTTGGTCACCAACCCCAGAAAGCGTTTCCGCATCCCCATGACCACCGATTTTTCCATCTGGGATCTGCGCCAGAGCTATATTATCGAGCCGGAACAATTCCAGTCCGAGGGCAAGTCCACCCCCTTTGAGGGCTGGCGTGTAAACGGCACTTGCATGGCGACTGTCTGTAACGGAAAGCTTGTATGGCTTGAAAAAGTGAGAAACGGTAAATAATCAGAATATAGAACTTTTAACGGAGGCTTCATTATGGCAAAGCGTACAGATATCAAGAAGGTTATGATCATCGGTTCCGGTCCCATCGTCATCGGTCAAGCTGCCGAATTTGACTATGCCGGCACGCAGGCTTGTCTTGCGCTGAAGGAAGAGGGGTACGAAGTGGTTCTCGTCAACTCCAACCCTGCCACCATCATGACCGATACCACCATCGCCAACAAGGTCTATATGGAGCCTCTGACCATGGAATATGTGGCAAAGATCATCCGCTACGAGCGCCCCGATGCCATCGTCCCCGGCATTGGCGGTCAGACGGGTCTGAACCTTGCCATGCAGCTGGAGAAGAAGGGCATTCTGAAGGAATGCCGTGTGGAGCTACTGGGCACCTGCAGCCCGAACAACGAGCGCGACCAGGATCGGGAGCTGTTTAAGGAGCTGTGCCAGTCCATCGGTGAGCCGGTCATCCCCTCCGAGATCACCTATTCTCTGGATGAAGCCAAGAAAGCCGCTGCCCGCATCGGCTATCCCGTTGTTCTGCGCCCTGCCTTCACCCTCGGCGGGACCGGCGGCGGCTTTGCAGACAACGAAGAACAGCTCATCGAGATCGGTCTGAATGCTTTCAAGCTCTCTCCTGTTCATCAGGTGCTGATCGAGAAGTCCGTCAAAGGCTACAAGGAGATCGAGTTTGAAGTCATGCGTGACGGTGAAGACCATGCCATCACCATCTGCGGTATGGAAAACATCGACCCTGTGGGTGTCCACACCGGCGACTCTGTGGTCGTTGCTCCCATCATGACCCTGAACGACCATGACCTGAAGATGCTCAATGACTCCGCCATTAAGCTGATCCGGGAACTGAAGATCGAGGGCGGCTGTAACGTGCAGTTTGCGCTCAACCCCCACACCAGCGAATACTACCTCATTGAGGTCAACCCCCGTGTTTCCCGCTCTTCCGCGCTGGCATCCAAGGCATCCGGCTACCCTATCGCCCGGGTCACCGCCAAAATCGCTGTGGGCATGACCCTCGACGAGATCAAGATCGCCAACACCACCGCAGCATTTGAACCCCAGCTGGACTATATGATCGCCAAGCTGCCCCGCTTCCCCTTTGACAAGTTCACCTCTGCCACCAACGTTCTCGGCACGCAGATGAAGGCAACGGGCGAGGTCATGGGCATCGGCTCAACGTTGGAGGAATGTCTGCTGAAGGGCATCCGCTCTTTGGAGATCGGCGCAAACCACATTCATATGTCCAAATTCAACAGCATGGCTGTGGAAGAGCTTCTTGAATATATCGCCACCTTCCGTTCTGATAACATCTTTGCCATTGCAGCACTTTTCCGTCAAGGCATTTCCGTTGAAAAGATCCATGAGATCACCAAGATCACGCCCTTCTTCCTGGAGGCGATCAAGCGGATCGTGGACATGGAAGAGCTGCTGAAGGTCAAAATCCGTGACCTCGATACCCTCACCGCAGCGAAGAAAATGGGCTTCAGCGATAAATTTGTGGCTAAGCTTTGGAAGTGCAACAAGCTGGATGTGTATAACTTCCGCAAGGAGCATCGCCTCTTCCCCGTCTTCCGCATGGTCGACACCTGCCACACCGGCGCCTATATCCCCTACTTCTACTCCTCCTATACCGGCGAGAACACCTCCCGTCTGACCGACCGGAAGAAGATCGTGGTTCTG
>JAZNNV010000053.1:0-5233 GCA_045580465.1 Faecousia sp. | reverse complement strand
CAAGTTCGCCAATATGATGGGCCCCATCAACAATAACCTGGGCTATGTACAGTATTCGATCCTCGCAATTGTGGGCGGCCTGATCGTGGTCTGGTCCAACGGTACCCTGCTGAAGCTGGGTTCCCTGATGACCTTTATGATCCTGTCCCGGAATTTCAACCAGCCTATTAACCAGATCTCCCAGCAGATGAACTCCATCGTCATGGCGCTGGCAGGTGCGGTGCGTGTGTTTGATCTGGTGGGCGAACAGCCGGAGCAGGACGAGGGGTATGTCACCCTCGTCAACGCCCAGATTAGCGAAGACCGCAGCATCACCGCCGTTCCCCACCACACCGGCAAGTGGGCGTGGCGCCATCCCCATCAGGCGGACGGTACAGTCACCTACACCGAGCTGAAGGGCGACATCGTGATGGATATGGTGGGTTTCGCCTATGTGCCGGAAAAGCAAGTGCTTTACGACATCAGCCTTTATGCCCATCCCGGTCAGAAGATCGCCTTTGTGGGTGCCACCGGCGCAGGCAAGACCACCATCACGAACCTCATTAACCGCTTCTATGACATCGCCGACGGCAAGATCCGCTACGACGGCATCAACATCAACAAGATCCGCAAAGCCGATCTGCGGCGGTCGCTGGGCATCGTTCTGCAGGAAACCAACCTCTTCACCGGCACGGTGATGGAGAACATCCGCTACGGCAATCTGGATGCCACGGATGAAGACTGCATCCGGGCTGCAAAGCTGGCAAATGCCCACGATTTCATCACCCGTCTGCCCCAAGGCTACGACACTGAGCTGACCGGCAACGGCGCAAGCCTTTCTCAGGGTCAGCGTCAGCTGATCGCCATCGCCCGGGCGGCGGTTGCCGATCCTCCCGTGATGATCCTGGACGAAGCCACCTCCTCCATCGACACCCGCACCGAAGCACTGGTACAAAAGGGCATGGACGCGCTGATGCAGGGTCGTACCACCTTCGTCATTGCCCATCGCTTAAGCACCGTCATGAATTCCGATTGCATCATGGTTCTTGACCACGGTCATATCATTGAGCGCGGCACTCACGAAGAGTTGATAGCCCAGAAGGGTACGTACTATCAGCTCTACACCGGCGCATTTGAATTGGAATAATTTTTGTCACAGGGGAACGGATGTCCGTTCCCTTGTGTCGTTATCGTAAGAATCCAAATGTAGGGGCGGCAATTCAGGTGATTTGTGAATCGCCCCTACAATCGGAAACGTAACAAGTACTGCGCACGGAGCGTAGGGCGGCTGCTTGCTGCCGCCGGATATTTTGCAAAGGCAAAATATCGCGCCGCAAGGCGCAAATACCATATCGGAACAACTGCGGAATATCCGCCCATCGAGGTCGGATATTCCGACGGCGGGAGCATTTTGTTACGGAATGATTGCCCCTGGCAATCATTTCGATTTAAGATTCGCTGCGCTCTGCAACACGGTCCTCGCGATGACACAGCCGTTGGCTGTGTGCGGGCGCTTTGTGAATCGCCTCTGCGAGTTGACACCGCAGGAAAATGGGGATATACTAACGTTACTGCTGAAATGGGGGTGAAACGGGTGTTTTTTGCGTATGAACGGCTGCAGGGTCGCGGTGGTCACGAAGTGGGACGTGCCTTGCTTGCACGGCTCTACCGGGAAGCCACCGGCGAAGAGCATCCTGAGATCCTCCGCACACCCCTCGGAAAGCCCTATTTCGCGGATTCGGCGTGGCATTTTTCCGTCTCCCACACGAAAAACCACGCCTTTTGCGTGCTTTCTGACCGTCCCGTAGGCATCGATGCCGAGGAAACAGACCGTCAACTCAATCCCGCGCTGGCGCAGCGTTATCTCTCGGAAAACGAGCAGGCGCGTCTGCACACGGATGACGGGCTGCTGCGCCTTTGGGTGCTGAAGGAAGCCGCCGCCAAGTGCTGCGGCAAGGGCATCGGAAACTGGCTGAAAAATACAGATTTTGACCCCTTTGACCCGAGAATTTCGATTATTGATGGCTGCTATGTTGCCATTTTGGAGGAATACCATGCTGTTTGATACTCACGTTCACTTAAATGATCCCTGCTTTGATGAGGATCGTACCGCCCTTTTGGAAAGCCTGCCCCAGCGGGGCATCACCCTTGCCATGAATGCCGGCTGCTCACTGGAATCGTCCAGGGACGCGCTGCAGATGGCAGCGCCCTACGACTGGCTCTACTGCTCCGTGGGTTCTCACCCCGACTCTGCCGACGAGGTCTGCGATGAGGTCATCGAGGAATACAGAAAGTTATGTAAACTTCACCCTGACAAGATCAAAGCCATCGGCGAGATCGGTCTTGACTATCACTACGAGGACATTCCCCGGGAGATCCAGAAAAAGGCGTTCATTGCTCAGATGGAGCTGGCAAAGGAGCTGGACATGCCCGTCATCATCCATGAGCGGGATGCCCACGAGGACGGCATGAACATCATCCGCCAATTCCCCACGGTCAAGGGCGTTTTCCATTGCTATTCCGGCTCTGCGGAAATGGCGCGCCAGCTGTGCAATCTGGGCTGGTATATCGGCTTCACCGGTGTGATCACCTTCAAGAATGCCCGCAAAGCCATTGAAACGGCGCAGACCGTGCCGCTGGATCGGATCGTCATCGAAACCGACTGTCCCTTCATGGCACCCGAACCCTTCCGGGGCAAGCGCAACGACCCCTCCCTCGTCTACCGCATGGCGGAAAAGCTCGCCGAGCTGCGCGGTATCAGCGTAGAAGAAGCCCAACGCATCACGACAGAAAACGGCAAGCGGCTGTATCGCATCGACGCCTGATTTTCCGTACTAATCCAAAGCCCTCCGGCATAGGCTGTACCACCAAAATAACGGAGGGATTCTTGTGAAACGGATTGGACTTATTCTTGCGGTATGCATTTTGTTTTCTTGCTTCCCGGTCTGCGCAAGGGCGGCTGCGCCTGAGGTGGCAGCAAAAAGCGCCCTGCTGATGGACATGGCAACGGGAACGGTACTGCACGAGCAGAACGCCCACGAAAAGCTGCCACCCGCCAGCGTGACCAAGGTCATGACCATGCTGCTTGTGATGGAAGCCATTGACTCTGGCAGGATCGGCTGGGACGATGCCGTTACGGTGTCCGAAGCCGCTGCGGAGAAGGGCGGCAGCCAGATCTACCTGAAGGTGGGCGAGACCATGTCGGTTGCGGATATGGTCAAATCCGTGGCGGTGTCGTCAGCGAACGACTGCGCCTGCGCGCTGGCAGAGCATCTTGCCGGCTCGGAAGCGGCATTTGTGGACAAAATGAACGCAAGAGCCAAGGAGCTTGGCATGGAGGACACCCACTTCGTCAACTGCACGGGTCTTGACGACGCGGAAAACGCCAAGGAACATCTGACCAGCGCCTATGACATCGCGCTGATGAGCCGGGAGCTGATGCTCCATCACCCCGACATTCAAAAATACACCACCATCTGGATGGACACCGTCCGGGACGGTGCTTTCGGTCTTGCCAACACCAACAAGCTGATCCGCTTCTACCCCGGCGCGACGGGTCTGAAGACCGGCTTCACCGCCGCCGCAGGCTACTGTCTTTCCGCGACGGCGCAGCGGGACGGACTGTCGCTGATCGCTGTCGTACTGGGGGCGAAGACCTCTCAGGAGCGTTTCGCCGGCTGTAAGGCGATGCTGGACTACGGCTTTGCCAATTACGCGCTGATCACGCCGCAGCTGCCGGAAAGCAATCAGGTTCCCGTGAAGCTGGGGACTGCCGGTTTTGTCAATGCCGTTCCCTCGGAAGATCCCAAGCTGCTGCTGGACAAAGGGCAAAAGGATCAGGTCACCACAGAGGTCACCCTCGACGAATCGGTCACCGCGCCGGTCAGCCGCGGGCAAAAGCTGGGGATGCTGACCATCCGTGCCGGAGAGCAGGTGCTTTCCCAAGTGCCAATGGTGGCGGCGGACACTGTGCCGAAGCTCAGCTGGTGGGAGCTGTTTATCAAGGTTTTGCAGCGCATTTCCATGAGTAAATCAGGTGGATAACGCCTTAAATCAGTATGTCATTGCGAGGCACGAAGTGCCGTGGCAATCTCCTGCCACCGGCTACCGATTTCATGGTAGGGGCTGGTACCCTCGACAGTCCGCAGGTTTTTTACGGTGGGGGCAAGCACCCGCCCTACGATAGAAAATACCAAAGAAAAGGAAGTACCGATCTTGCTTTATTCCGACGTTTTACTGACGGTCGATTTTGACCGCACCCTCACCGCGCCCGATTCCACCATCCCCCAGCGCAACATCGAGGCGATCCGCTATTTTATTGACAATGGTGGTGCATTTACCGTCAACACCGGGCGCAGTGTTCCCATGTCCGTTCGCAACATTTTCGGCATCGTGCCTACCAACGCACCGCTGCTGCTGTACAACGGCAGCCCCGCCTATGATGAAAAAGCCGGCAAGCTGACCCGTTTTGCCCCCATCGATCTTGATCCTGCCGAAGTTCTGCCCCAACTGCAGGCGCGGTTTCCCCACCTGAATCTGGAGGTTCAGGCTATCGACAAGCACTATCTGATGCACAAGGATGCCGGCTGGGAGGATTACTGTGACAACAACGGCTGCCCTTGGGGCTATGCAGAGCCTGCCGAAATTTCCGAACCTTTCGTCAAATTTACCTTCTACGGTGAATTTCGCAAAAACACCGTGGCATCCATGTACGAGGCAACGGACGAAGAGCTTCGGCAGTTTTCTGATATGATCGACTTTATGACCGAGCAATACGGGGACAAAATCGAGATCTTCCGCGCCTGCGCCCGGATCGTCGATTTTCACGCCAAGGGTGTTTCCAAGCTGACGACCGCACGGCAGCTGCAAAAAGAGCTGAACAAAAAGATCCTCGTGTGCGTGGGCGATGCGGAAAACGATCTTGCCATGCTGGAGGGCGCGGATTATGCCTTCTGCCCCGGCGATGGCGTGGTGGCTGACCGTTTCCCCAATGTCTGTCCCTGCGCCGAGGGTGCTGTGGCGGATGTGATTTACGAAAAAATCCCCCAGATTCTGAAAAATCGGTCTTGACAATCTGCCCTGCACATGATAGAATCGAATGGCTGAATCAGTGGGGACTTGCGGGTGTAGTTCAATGGTAGAACACCAGCCTTCCAAGCTGGATACGCGGGTCCGATTCCCGTCACCCGCTCCATAGAAATGCGCCAGTAGCTCAGCTGGATAGAGCAACTGCCTTCTAAGCAGTAGGTCGGGG
>JAZNNV010000052.1:0-1891 GCA_045580465.1 Faecousia sp. | reverse complement strand
GCTTTCAAGAGGCTGGGCGTTTCTGTCACGGATTCAAAGGGGCATCTGCGTGATACGGAGACCGTATTTTGGGAGGCTATCGTTGCTCTCGGCAAGATGAAGAACGAAACCGAGAGAGATTCCATAGCGATGACCATTTTCGGCAGGTCTGCACAGGACTTGAACCCCTTGATTAAAGCCGGGAGCGATACTTGGAAGCAGTACTCGCAAGAGGCGAGGGATGCCGGGCTTGTCCTGAGCGGCGACGGAATGAATGCGCTTGGATCGTTCAACGATGCTTTGCAGCGCATGGATGCAACGTTCGAAGCGGTCAAGAATCAAATCATGGCGGCGCTTGCCCCGGCGTTCGAGACCATATCCGATAAGATTACAGAGGTAGCGCAGAAAATCTCAAGGTGGGTGCAGACAGATCAGGCGCAGACGATGTTCCGCAATATTGCGACAACCGTTTCCGACCTCGCAACGAAGTTTGCCCAGAACCTGAAACCGGCAGTCGATAAGGTGATAGAGGTTTTCGGGAAGGCTGGCACAGCAGTCCAGTTCATATCCGATAACAGCGGAAAGCTGAAATCCATCATCGAGGCTGTCGTGGCTGTGTTCCTGACCCTGAAGACCACTATGGCGGCAATGAACTTCATCGGCTTGATCACAAACCCGGTCGGTGCTGTAGTTGTGGCGATCACGGGTCTGATCACCATCATCACGCTGCTCGTCAAAAACTGGGATACGGTCAAAGCAGCCGGTGCAAAGGCGTGGGAGTCGATCAAAGGCGCATGGAATTCTGCGGTTGGATGGTTTCAGGGTATCGTTCGTGGGATAGTAAACGCCTTTTCCAATATCGGTCATTCGATTTCCGGCTTTTTCACGAACGCATGGAATAATATTCGCAGCGTATGGAGCGGAGTAACAAGCTTCTTTAGCACAGTCAAAAACAATATCGTGTCCGCATTCTCGAACATACCGCATTCAATGCTGAGCATCGGGCGCAATATCGTGCAGGGCTTGTGGAACGGCATCAATTCGATGGTGAGCTGGATATCAGGGCGTATTAGAACGTTTACAGATACAGTCGTTTCCAGCTTCAAGGCGTTCTTCGGAATTAGATCACCGTCAACCGTCATGCGCGATCAGGTAGGTCGTTATCTGTCTCTCGGCGTTGCGGAAGGTATCGAAAAAGAAGAAGGCGCTGTCGATAAGGCTTTTCATGGGCTGATGCCTGACATGAGCAGCTACAGCGGAGCGCTCGGTGAAGTGGGTGCTTCGTCCGCTATGGGCAATTCGACCGTCATCAACATCAACGTAGACGGAGCAAGGTATCAGGATGAGCGCAGCCTTGCTGAGGCGATTTCGGAGCAGTTGCAGGACTTGGTAGATCGTAGACAGGCGGTGTTCGCATGAATCAAAAGACGATGTACTTTGTGCTGGGCGATGTAAGCAGCCAGCACGTGGGAATTGCGCTTCAGGGAGCACCGCGATTCAGCGCACCGCAGCCGAGGGTCGATGTTGTTTCCGTACCCGGCAGGAACGGTGACCTTGTGTTTCACGATGGGTCATACGAGAACGTTGAATGCGAGATCGACTGCTTCGTCCTGCATCATCAGGTCTACGATGCACTTGCTGCTGTGAACGGATGGGTGAATGCGCAGAGGTATCAGAAGCTGAGCTTTGACGGAGATCCAAACGCCTACAGACTTGCCCGCACCGTAAACGGCGCTGAGGTTGCCGCAAGGCTTCGGCTTCTCAATCCCTTTACGATCAAGCTTGACTGCAAGCCGCAGCGGTTTCTCGTGAGCGGAGATACGCCTGTAACGTTCACTGCATCCGGCGTGTTGGATAACCCTGGCGTTGGCGGTCTTCCGCTGATCCGTGTCTACGGCACAAGCGGCACTGT
>JAZNNV010000051.1:0-9687 GCA_045580465.1 Faecousia sp. | reverse complement strand
ATTTTGCCATCGACAAGCCCTATTCCTACAACATTCCCGGCGGGATGGAGCTGCAGCCCGGTCAGCGGGTCGTGGTGCCCTTTGGCAGAGGAAACCGCCGCTGCGAGGGTGTCGTGCTGACTGTCGCGGAGGAAGATCCTTCGGGTCTGAAGACGGTGGAGGAGCTGCTGGATGCCCAGCCGCTTTTGAGCGATGAAATGCTGCGCCTTGCGGCATTTCTGCGGGAGCGATGCTTCTGTACCTTCTACGAGGCGATCCGTATCATGCTGCCGGCAGGTCTTTGGTTCAAGGAGAAAAACACCTATGAGCTGACAGAAGACCGCAGCTGGCAGAATGGGCAGCTGCGTCAGCCTGATGCGCAGATCATTCTGAACATTTTGAATGACATGGGTGGTCGTGGGGAGGAGCAGGTACTGCGGGATTCGGTACCTGATGATGAAGCCTTCCGCAAGGCGCTTGCCTATCTTCTGAAAAAGAAGTGGATCAAGGGCGACACCAGCCTGCTGCGCCGGACGAAGGACAAAACAGAGAAGATCGCGACGCTGGCATCCTCTGCTGAGGAAGCTATGGAATTTGCGTCCAACCGACCCAAATCGGCTGTGATGCAGCGCTCGGTGCTGGAGCTGATGTGCAGCATCGGCAGCGTTTCCGTCAAGGAGCTTTGCTATTACACCGGCGCAACCACCGCGACGGTCAACCGTCTTGCGGAGCTTGGTTATCTGGTGCTGACGGACAAGCCGGTGCTTCGCTGCCGTGAGATTCGTCCTGCAAAGCTGGATGGTCCGCTGGTTCTCAGCGCCGAGCAGCAGACTGTTTATGAAGGTCTGCAGACACAGCTCTGTTCGGAAAGACCCGGTGTTGCGCTGCTGCATGGCGTAACGGGTTCGGGCAAGACTGCTGTCTATCTGAAGCTGATTGAGCATTGTCTCGAAATGGGAAAAAGCGCGCTGCTGCTTGTGCCGGAGATCGGCTTGACACCCCAGCTGCTGAGCCTGATGGCTGCCCATTTTACGGACCGCGTGGCGGTGCTGCACAGCAGCCTGTCCGTCGGCGAGCGAAACGATCAGTGGAAGCGGATCGCCGCAGGCGAAGCCCGCGTGATCGTCGGAACACGAAGCGCTGTGTTCGCACCCAGTTCACAATTGGGTCTTATCATTATGGATGAGGAGCAGGAACACTCCTATAAATCCGAGAATTCTCCCCGTTACGGGGCGAAGGAAGTTGCCATCTGGCGCGGCAACCGGCAAAATGCGCTGGTGCTTCTTGGCTCGGCGACCCCGTCTGTCGAGAGTATGTTCCGCGCCAAAAGTGGAGATTATCAACTGTATACGCTGAAAAAACGCTTCGGTGGCAGACCGCTTCCGAAGGTGGAGATCGTGGATATGCGGGAGGAGCTGCAGTACGGAAATGATACGTCCTTCAGCCTGCCCCTGCGGGAAGCGATCCTTCGTACAAAGGACGCAGGGAAGCAGAGCATTCTGTTTCTCAATCGTCGTGGCAACAGCCGCGCGCTGGTTTGTGTGGAATGTGCTACCGCACCCCAATGTCCCCGCTGCAGCGAGCGATTGACCTATCACAGCGCCAATATGCGCATGATGTGTCACTATTGCGGCTATTCCATTCCCGTGCCGAAGCGCTGCCCCAGCTGCGACGGTCCGCTGAAGACGGTCGGAACGGGTACGCAAAAAGCCCAGCAGGAGCTGCAGACCATGTATCCCGATTTGCAGACCATCCGTATGGATACGGATACGGTCAGCGCGGTCAACACCCACGAAAAGATCCTTGATCGGTTCAAAGAGGAACACATCGATGTCCTGATCGGAACGCAGATGGTTGCAAAGGGTCTGAATTTGCCGGATGTGACGCTGGTCGGCGTCCTCGATGCGGACCGGGAGCTTTATTCCGGCTCTTACCGCGCCGCGGAGACGACCTTCAATATGTTGACACAGGTGGTCGGACGCGCGGGACGTGGCGATGCACCGGGTGAAGCGGTCATTCAGACCCTTGTGCCGGGACATCGGGTGATCGAGCTGGCGGCAAAGCAGGATTATGATGGCTTCTATGAGCTGGAATCGCAGATGCGAAGGATGCAGGAATGCCCGCCCTTCGGCGATCTGGCATCGGTCACCTTCATCGGGCAGGAGGAAGCCCACGTGCTGCGCGGCGCTGCAAAATTCCGGGATGCGCTGCAGGCGTGCATGAAAATACCCGCTTACGCATCCGAAAAATGCAGCTGTCTGGGTCCCGCACCCTGCGCAGTACCGAAAATCAACTACAATTTCCGTTACCGTCTGACCCTGCGCTGTCGTATGACGAAGCAGCTTCGCCAGCTTTTGGCGCATCTGCTGCGGCAGTTCATGCAGGACAAGGAAAACAGAGGCGTCAGCGCCTTTGTGGATGTGAACGGATTGGATGAATAGAGAGGAAAACATGGGAATCAGAAAAATTCTTGACGATAAAGATCCGGCACTGCATAAGGTGTGCAGACCGGTGGAAAAATTTGACGCGAAGCTGCACAAGCTGCTGGATGATATGGCGCAGACGCTGGAAGAAGCAAACGGTGTCGGTCTTGCCGCACCGCAGATCGGTATTTTGCGCCGTGTCGTGATCGTGGATACCGGCGAAGGTATCCTCGAGCTGGTCAATCCCGAGCTGCTGGAAACCGACGGTGAGCAGGAAGGTCCTGAGGGCTGCCTGAGCGTCCCCGGTCGCTACGGTTTGGTGAAGCGCCCCTACTATGCAAAGGTTCGGGCGCAGGATCGTGACGGCAACTGGTTTGAAGCAGAGGGCGAGGAGCTGATCGGTCGCTGCTTCTGCCATGAGCTGGATCATCTGGACGGCATCCTCTACACCCAGGTGATGGAGCGCTTCCTGACAGAGGAAGAGCTGGACGAAATGAGCAGCGACGACTGATTTTCCCGGAGGGATTTTATGAGAGTTGTATTTATGGGTACGCCGGATATCGCAGCCACCTGCCTGAAGGAAATTCTCGCCGATGGCTTTGATGTGGTGGGTGTTTACACCCAGCCGGATCGCCCGAAGGGCAGAGGTATGAAGCTGGTGGCGTCTCCCGTTAAGGAGGTTGCGCTGGCACATGGTCTGCCGGTGTTCCAGCCGGAGAATTTCCGGGAGGATGAGACGGTGGAACAGCTGAAGCAACTGAAGCCCGATGTGGTGGCGGTAGTGGCGTATGGCCGCATCCTGCCCCAGCGGGTACTGGATCTTGCGCCGAAGGGCTTTATTAACATCCACGCAAGCGTCCTGCCCCGGTATCGCGGCTCTGCGCCCTATCAGTGGGCGGTGCTGGATGGCTTAGCGGAAACGGGCGTTACGGCGATGTATCTGTGCCGTGAGATGGATGCCGGCGATGTGATCGACGTATCCAAAACCCCCATCGGCCCCAATGAGACCGCAGGGGAGCTTCTTGACCGGCTGGCAGAGCTGGGTGCGAAGCTGCTGAGCAAGACCCTTTCCCGTTTGCAGGAAGGAGAGGTCGAGGGAACTCCGCAGGATCCGGCGCTGGTCAGCTATGCGCCGATGCTGGATAAGACGATGTGTCCCATCGATTGGACCAAATCGGCACAGCAGATCCACAATCAGGTGCGTGGCCTGCATCCGTGGCCCGTGGCGACGGCTGAGCTTGCCGGCACCAAATTCAAAATTCACGAAACTGTTCCGATGGAAGGCACCGGCACGCCGGGTGCAATTCTGGAACTGACAAAAACGGGGCTCAAAGTCGCTTGCGGCGAGGGCGTGATCGAGATCCGCTCTCTGCAGGCGGAGGGCGGCAAACGCATGTCTGCCCCGGATTATTTCAGAGGACACCCGTTGAAGGGATAAGCATGTCTGCAAGAAAAACAGCACTGGATGCATTGATCGCATGCCGCAAGCAGGCGGCATGGTCCAACGGCATTCTGAAAGATTATATTGCCCGTGACCGACTGGATCGTCGGGATGCGGCACTGGCAACGCGCCTTTGCTACGGCGTGCTGCAGCATCGGGGGATGCTGGATTTCTTCCTGCAGCAGCTGCTGACGGGAAAGGTCAAGGATCTGCACCCTGTACTGCGGGACATCCTGCACATGGGTCTTTATCAGATCTACGAGCTGGACAAGATCCCGGAATCCGCCGCGGTCAGTGAATCGGTGCTGCTGGCAAAGAAGTATTGCCGGATGCAGCGCTTTGCGCCGGGGCTTGTAAATGGGGTGCTGCGAAATGCAGTGCGCACAAAGGGTACGCTGAAGCAGCCGTCCTCTTTGGAAGATCGCTACAGCCATCCGCAAAAGCTCATTGATCTGCTCCGTACCTGTGTGGGTGAGGAGCTTCTCGAGCCGATGCTGGCAGCAAATAATGACACACCCCAGACGGTGGTGCAGGTGAACACCCTGCGCACGACCACTGAGCAGCTGATCGAGCAGCTGAAAGCCGAGGAAGTGACGGCACTGCCCCATCCGTGGATGTCGGACTGCCTGATCCTCAGCAATACCGGCAGCATTGAAAAGCTGAATGCGTTCCGGGAGGGACTCTTCTACGTGCAGGATGCGGCAGGAAAGCTCAGCGTGATGTGCGCGCAGATTCCGAAAGGGGAGAGCGTGTGCGTGCTGGATTGCTGCGCTGCACCCGGCGGAAAGAGCTTCGCAGCCGCCATTGCGTTGGAAAACAGCGGAAAGCTTCGTTCCTGCGACATTCACCGCCACAAAACGACCCTGATCCAGCATGGTGCTGACCGACTGGGTCTTGACTGTATTCTGGTGCGGGAGCAGGATGCCACCGAACCGCATCCCCATTGGATCGAGAAAATGGATGTGGTGCTGGCGGATGTGCCTTGCTCCGGCTATGGTATCATCCGCAAAAAGCCGGACATCCGATACAAAGATCCCGATGATATGCTCCAGCTGCCCCAGCTGCAGCTGCGGATCCTGAACCGGCAGGCGGAATATGTGAAAAAGGGCGGCACGCTGCTCTATTCCACCTGTACGCTGGTCAAAAGCGAGAACGAAGAGGTCGTGCGTGCGTTTTTAGCGCACCACCCGGACTTTTACTTAGAACCGCTGCAGCTTCCGGCTGTTTTTCCCGAGAATACCACCGGCATGCTGACGCTGGTGCCGGGTCAGTACGACACCGACGGCTTCTTCATTGCCAAACTGCGGAGGAAAGCATGAATCTGAAGTCCATGACGATTCCAGAGATCGGCGCGATCCTGAAGGAAATGGGTCAGCCGGCATTTCGGGCGAAGCAAATTTATACATGGCTGCACAAGGGTGTCCGCAGTTACGAGGAAATGTCCAATCTGCCCCGTGAGCTGCGGCAGCGGCTGGCGGAGCAGTACCCCATTTACGCACCTAAGGTCGTGCGCAAGCAGGAGTCAAAGAAGGACGGTACGATCAAGTATCTGTGGCAGCTTGCCGATGGCAACTGCGTGGAAACGGTGTTGATGCGGTATCACTACGGCAACACTGTCTGCATCTCTTCAGAAGTGGGTTGCCTGATGGGCTGCGCCTTTTGCGCGTCCACACTGGGTGGTCTGGTGCGGCGGCTGGAAGCCCATGAAATGCTCGATCAGGTGCTGTTCACCCAGATCGATTCGGGACTGCCCATCTCTCACATCGTGCTGATGGGTATTGGCGAGCCGCTGGATAACTTTGACAATGTGATGCGTTTTCTGGAGCTGGTCAACAGCCCGGAGGGCATGAACATTTCCATGCGTCACATCAGCTTGTCCACCTGCGGTCTGGTACCGAAGATCGACGAGCTGGCAAAGCGAAAGCTGCAGATCACGCTGTCGGTATCCCTGCACGCACCAAATGATCAAACAAGAAACACCATCATGCCTGTGAACAAGGCATACCCCACGGAAGCACTTTTGCAGGCGTGCCGTCGCTACTATCAGGCGACCTCGCGGCGCATTTCCTTTGAGTATGCCATGATCGACGGCGTGAATGATTCGGTGGAGGATGCCAAAGAGCTGATCCGCCGGTTAAAGGGTCTGCCGGCACACTTCAACCTGATTCCCCTGAATCACGTTGAGGAGAGTCCGCTGAAGCCCAGTTCCAAAAACGCGGTTGCCCGCTTCCAGAAAACGCTGGAGGACGCAGGCATCACCGCAACCGTCCGCAGAACACTTGGAAGTGACATCGATGCGTCCTGCGGTCAGCTGAGAAGAAAGTATACAAAGGAGCAGGAACACGCCGGAGAATAATGGATGTGTTCCAAAACCCGGGAAGGAGTGAAGTCAAATGCAATGTTGGGGATTGACAGATGCCGGCTGTGTCCGCGCTCAAAATCAGGACGTGTTCAAAATTGAGCAGTTGGAGAAGAATACCGTTCTGTGTATCGTCTGTGACGGTATGGGCGGCGCGAAGGCAGGCAATGTCGCCAGCGCGCTGGCAACCGATGTGTTTGTCGAGGAGGTCCGCAATACGTGGAGCTCCGGCATGGAGCAGGTGCAGATCGAGCAGATGCTGCAGCAGGCACTGAAGCAGGCAAACTTTGCGATATTTGACCAGGCCAAGCAATTCGAGGAGTATTCCGGCATGGGAACGACGCTGGTCGCTGCGCTCATCAAGGGCGAAGAAGTGACTGTCATCAATGTGGGCGACAGCCGTACATATGCTGTCAGCGAAAGCGGCATCCGCCGTGTTACCATTGACCATTCTCTGGTCGAGGTGATGGTCCAGCGGGGCGAGCTGACTCCCGAGGAAGCAAAGACCTACCCGGGCAAGAATTACATTACCCGTGCTGTCGGCACAGAAAGTATGGTCGAGGGCGATATTTACCACGTGGATGCACCCAAGGGAAGCTATCTGCTGCTGTGTACCGATGGACTGACCAACACCGTTGACGATCAGGAGATCCTTTTTGAGGTCGTCCACGGCGTGAAAAAGCAGGAATGCTGCCAGCATCTGCTGGATATTGCAAAAGGTCGCGGCGCACCTGACAACGTGACCAGCGTGCTGGTTCAGCTTTGACCGGCGTGAGAGGAGATTCTTTTATGGATATGGACAGATATATTGGCCGTGTTCTTGACGATCGATATGAAATATTGGAATTGTTGGGAACCGGTGGCATGGCGGTGGTTTACAAAGCCCGCTGCCATCGCCTGAACCGGCTGGTTGCGATCAAGATCCTTCGTACCGAGTATACGCAGGATGAAGATTTCCGCCGCCGTTTCCATGCGGAAAGTCAGGCTGTTGCGATGCTCAGCCATCCGAACATCGTGTCGGTTTATGACGTTTCCACGTCTGATGATGCGGATTATATCGTGATGGAGCTGATCGACGGCATCACGTTGAAGCAATATATGGAGAAAAAGGGCGTCCTGAACTGGAAGGAGACCCTGCATTTCGCCATTCAGATCGCAAAGGCGTTGGATCATGCCCACAGCCGTGGCATCATCCACCGGGACATCAAGCCCCATAATGTGATGGTGCTGCGCAACGGCTCTGTCAAGGTGACGGACTTCGGCATCGCGCGGGTGATGTCCGAGAGCAATACCCTGACCAAGGAAGCCCTCGGTTCGGTACATTACATCTCTCCCGAGCAGGCGAAGGGCGGACGGGTGGATAACCGCTCCGATCTGTACTCTCTGGGTGTTGTGATGTACGAAATGATGACCGGCAGACCGCCTTATGACGGCGAATCGCCCGTCGCGGTCGCCATCCAGCACATCAGCGGCAAACCTACGATGCCCTCTGTGATCAATCCCAATATCCCCGGCGGCTTGGAGCAGATCATCATGCGTACCATGTCGCGGGTTCCCGCTGACCGCTATCCCACAGCGGCTGCAATGCTGGCGGATATGGACGAATTCCGCAAAAATCCGGCGATTTTGTTCGACTACAACAACCCGGATGCGGATATGGACGCGGCAACCCGGATGCAGCCCCCTCCCCGGGAGGAGGAAGAGCCTGCGCCCCGGAAGCCCGTTTCGGAAGAACGTAAGACGCATCCGCCCAGACCCCGTACCGATAAGCCTCATCAGCCAGCCCAAAAGCCTGCCCGTCGCCGCGAGGTGATCGTGGAGGAAAAAGAGGAACGCAGCAAGGTGGCTACAATCGCCATTATTGCCTGCGCGGTGGTTGCGTTTGCGGCGATCGTGCTGTTCGGTATTGCGATCTTCGGAAGCGATGTGCTGCAATCCAACGATCAGCTGACGGTCGTGCCGAATCTGATCGGTGAAATCTATGACCAGAACGGGGATTATGGCGATATTCTGATCCGCGTGGGCAACAGAAAGCACAGCGACGAATATCCCAAGGGTACGATCATGGATCAGTCGCCCGCCGCGGACAAGAAGATCACCAAGGGCGGCACGGTCACCATCGTGATCAGCCTCGGACCCGAGCCGCAGGAGAAGAAAATGGAAGCCATGCAGGATGTTCCTGAGCAGCAGGCAAAGGAATTCCTGGACGATATGCAGATCGGTCTGAAGATCCTGGTGCATACGGAAAACAGCGCCACTGTTGCGGTTGGCTGCGTGACCAGAACCGATCCCGCCGAGGGT
The DNA here is from genome assembly GCA_045580465.1 of Faecousia sp. Classification (GTDB taxonomy): domain Bacteria; phylum Bacillota; class Clostridia; order Oscillospirales; family Oscillospiraceae; genus Faecousia. Next base: position 1,184 of record JAZNNV010000051.1, on the reverse strand, counting down.
GAAGTGCTGCAGAACGGTCAGACGGTCCACCTTTGGATCAGCACCGGCCCGGTGCGCAAGACCGCAAGAGTGCCTGCCGTTGTGGGCTACAGCGTAGATCTGGCAACAAAGTTGTTGTCCGGCTCCGGCTTCCACAATGTGGAGGCTGTACCCGTGGACAGCCCCGAGGAAGAGGGAACGGTTGTTCATCAGTCCGTACTGGCGAACATTGAGGTGGATGTCAATACTACCATCATCCTTCAGGTGTCCAAGGGTAACCAGACTTCCACGCCTACTGACCCCAGCGACCCCACCGAACCCACCGAGCCGAAGGACTATGTGGAGAAGACTGTGGATCTGAAGTTCCCCGAAGAAGTGAAAAAGGACGGCGTTCTGAGCATCTGGTACGGCACACAGCTGCTGGAAGAGCGGGACGTGTTTGCCGGTACGCTGGGCATCGAGCTGAAGCTCGAGGGTGAAAACGTGATGGTCTTCACCGCGATGCTGGACAACGATCCCACCACCGCATGGGCATTTGAGGTGGATTTCACCGATGTGAAAACCAAGGAAGAATAACTGCACATGACAGAAAAACGAATTGGTCGCATTATTCGATCTATCAGCGGCTTTTACGATGTGCAGACAGAGAATGCGCTGATCACCTGCCGCGCCCGCGGCATTCTCCGAAAAGAGGGCAACAGTCCTCTGACCGGCGATGTTGTGGAAATATCGGTGGAGCGGGGCAAGGGCATGGTCGAGCGCATCCTGCCCCGGCGCAACAGCTTTGTCCGTCCGGCGGTTGCAAATATTGATGCGTTGGTGGTGTTTGCCGCCAATGTCAACCCGGTCACAGAGCCGTTCCTCATTGACCGCGTTGCCGCAATCGCGGGCGATCAGCAGGTGCCGGTGATTCTGTGCATCAACAAATGTGACCTGGACCCCGCGGTGGATCTGGAACGGATCTACCGCCATGCGGGCTTTGATGTGATCTGCACCAGCGCCCAGACGGGGGAGGGGATCGAGGAGCTGCGCCGCCTGATCGAAGGCAAAGTGACCGCCTTTACGGGTAATTCCGGCGTGGGCAAGAGCAGCGTGCTCAACTGCCTCGCGCCGCAGCTGGCACTGTCCACCGGCGAGGTCTCCGAAAAACTGGGACGCGGTCGCCATACGACCCGACATGTGGAGCTGTATCAGCTGGGGGAAGC
>JAZNNV010000050.1:0-3461 GCA_045580465.1 Faecousia sp. | reverse complement strand
GCATCCAGCCAGGAAACCGCGCCGCACAGACCCAGACGCTCGGGGGTAACGATACAGACGTGGCTGGGGGAGAATGCCTGACACATGATGCAGGTGTAGAACTCCTTGACGGACTCGTCGGTCATGGAAGCCAGTCTTGCGTCACGGGCATTGAAGATCTCGTTTGCGTGAGCGCGCAGAGCCGTGTTCTGCTCAGCGTCAACAACGATCTTGACCTGGCACTTGTCAGCGACAGCCTCGAACTCGCTCATGACCTTGGCATACAGAACCTCGCCCAGGTGACGGAACTTGAAGCCTGCCTCGCAGTCAGCCTTGCTGATACGGACGCGGATCATGTCACGCTGACCGGTGTGCATAACGCCTTCGATGCAGTTGAGCCATGCGTGGATCTTACGTTCCATAACGGACTCGAAGTCGGGCTGCATTGCCTTGCCGGCGACCTCGATGGTGTAAGACAGGGAAATCTTGGAGCCAACGGGGATCTCGTCGATCTCGGGACCCACAACTTCGATCTTGTGGTCTTCCACATCGGCAGCTTCCTTGGTCTGAACCAGCTCGAAGCAGTCCACACGGGAGCCGTCCACTTCAACCTGCATATCGCCACGGCGGATGATCTCGCCTTCGAAAGCGGTAGCGTAGGAAACGGGGATGTCGATCTTGGTGATCTTCAGCTTGATGTCGCGAGCCTCCAGAGAGGTTGCGTTCCACTTGGAGGTGTCCAGCTGCTGGATCAGGGACTTGGGAACACGGAACATGTTCTCGGTCTCGTTGGAGACGACGGGGAAGCCCAGCTGGATGGCGCCGGCGCCGTAGGAAACGATCTCATCACTCAGGGACTTGTAAGCGTTGACGAAAGCGCGAACGCGGTCCATGGTGTACTTATAAAGAGCCTTGGTGTCACCGGGCTGGATCGCACCGAAGATCAGTGCAGCACGCAGAGCGACGGAGACAACGTGGATCACGGACTGATCCTCGTAGCCCAGAGGCACAACGCGGACGCCCTCGCCCAGATTCATGCCGGATTCAGCGCAGTGCTTGACGGAGCTGCCGGTCAGGGTGACCAGCAGGCCCTGTGCCTGATAGGACTTGGCAAGCGCCACAGTTTCAGCGGGATCTTCTGCACCGCCGATGATAACTGCAACGCCGGGAATATCGCCGGTAACCAGAGGCAGACCCAGATTACGGACGAATGCGTCGGTCAGGAAGCCCATTTCGGGTTCTGCATAAGGCTCAGCGCCGTGCAGGTACTTCAGAACTTCCAAAAATTCTGCGCAAAGGGCAGATGCAACACCGCTGTCGAATGCGTCCTGCAGGCGGGGGTTGCGGGTCATCATGGGCTTGATGTCATTCTCGAGGGCTGCCTTCAGCTCGCCCAGGTTATTGATCTTCTTGCCGGTGATGGAGTAGTAGCAGGGCAGGTTGTAAGCAGTGCCGGGATAAGCGACAGGCTCAGCTTCGCCGTAGGTGGCAATGGCCTGATCGATGGCGACTACGGTACGCTCATAGTTGTAGTCGTTGCCGTTAAAAACTCTATCAAAAAGTGTCACGGTATTTCCTCCTATTATTTATTTCGTTCAATCACGGTCGAGGACCTGCTTGATCCTCCGGATTTCTTCGATTGCTGCGGGGCTGAAGTCGTAAGGTGATTTTCCGTTGCGGTCGGCGTCCATGATCTCGGTGTTGTAGTGAATGAAGCCCAGAAGGTCTTCTGCCGGGATGGAGTCGCGGATGAAGGCTTCATCCCGCTCGTCACGGATCTTGTTTGCCACCACGCGGACGCGCTTGATGCCAAGGTCTGCTGCCAGACGCTTGACGTTGCGGTACGTCTGCACGCTGCGGCTGCCCGGCTCGATGACCACGATGAACTGATCCATGTTCGCCGCTGTGCCGCGACCCAGATGTTCAAGACCGGCTTCCATATCCATGATGACCACGTCGTTTTTACGATAGGTCAGGTTGGAGAGGATCGCCTTGAGCATCACATGCTCGGGACAGACACAACCGGTTCCGCCCACATCCACAGTGCCCATGACCAACAGCTTGACGCCGTTAATGTCCTTCGCGAACTTCTCCGGGATGTCGGAAACATCCGGGTTGAGCTTGAAGAACTTATTGAATTCATTGGCTCCGGTGCGCTCCTCCACGAGATCGCGCATCTTGGAGATGGGGATGATGGAATCCACTTCCTCCTGACTCAAGCCAAGTGCCAGACCCAGATTTGCATCGGGATCCACATCGGCTGCCAGAACGGTTCTGCCCTCGTCTGCGTACAGACGGGCCAGCGTGGAGGACAATGTGGTTTTGCCCACACCGCCCTTGCCGGTAATTGCAACTTTCATTGGAAAATGACCTCAAAATTAAGTAATATACGCACCTGCGGAAAATCCGCTGAAGTAATCGGTGAGAGATTTTTTCGCAGATGAAGGATTGGAAGCCGAAGGTGTACTAATGTACATCGAGGTTTTCAATCTGCACATATGCGGAAAAAGATCCAGCGATTAGATTCCCAAAGCGGCGCGCTTAGCCTCGATGCAGGCGATCATCTTGTCGCCCAGAGACTCAATGTCGGTATCGACGACGAACTTCGCCTCGACCCACTCCTTGATGCCGTCTTCGCCCTGCAGAAGTCTGGTGACTTCCTCAGAACCCTTGGAATAGGGATCGACGCCAAGGAAGGTCTCGATGCCGGTGGCAACGACGTAGTTACCGATGGAAACAGCCTTTTCGGACATCCATTCGGGAGCGCAGCCCACCACGGGAACCTGAGAAATGTTGATGCCCCAGTCCTTCGCGATGTCGGAAGCAAGGATCATCATTCGGGAAATGTCAACGCAGGAGCCCATGTGCAGCACGGGAGGAATGTTTGCCAGCTCGCAAACGCGCTTCAGACCTGCGCCGCAGTACTCACGAGCCTGAACGGGATCCATCAAGCCTGCCTTGGCAGCAGCCTGAGCGGAGCAGCCGGTGGTGATGACGATGATGTCGTTCTCCAGCATCTTCTTCATCAGCTCGATGTGAGCGGTGTCAGGACGAATCTTGGGGTTGTTACAGCCGACCATTGCGACAGCACCGCGCAGAACGCCGGAGTGGACACACTCGATCAGCGGCTTGGTGGTGCCGAACTCGTCCAGCTGAGAGTTGGCGACGGTATCCAGAACCTTCTTGATGGCTTCAACGGAGTAGCCGACTCTTGCCTTCTGCTTCTGGTTGGGGATATGTACCAGCTCGGGGTTGCGGTTCTTGAAGTTCTCGATTGCCAGCTTCACGATCTTCTTTGCGCTCTCGTCAGCGGTCTCAGCGTGGAACTGAATGAACTCGGAGTCGGGAATACGGGCAACGGGAGAAGTGGTGATGAACTTGGTGTGGAAGCACTTGCTCAGGGGGCCCAGTGCGGGGAAAATACACTGAACGTCAACAACGATTGCTTCGCAAGCGCCGGTGAGAACAACGTTCTCCTGGTT
>JAZNNV010000049.1:0-8904 GCA_045580465.1 Faecousia sp. | reverse complement strand
CGGTTGCCACCGTGCAGTAGGCGTGACCGATGTGCAGGTTGGCGCTGGGATAGTAGATGGGGGTGGTGATGTAGTAATTACCCTTGCAGTTTTGACACATAATTTCTCCTCCTATAAACGAAAGGCGCCCCCGGACAAGTCCAAGGGCGACAAAATTGACGCGGTACCACCTTGTTCCATGCACGCACAAACAAAAGATCGTGTCATTGCAAGCCGGTGCGCACACCGGCGTGGCAATCTCCTGTTTGATGCACGCACCTCTTCACGCTCTAACGGGCGCACCCGGGAATGGCTACCTATCGCCACTCCGGCTCCGAGACCATGTTCCGCCGCTTCCGCCGTACCCGCTCTCACCAGCCCGGGTTCGCTGAACGTTTCCGCAGACGTACTCTTCTCTTCATCGCTTTTGTCATACAACTCGGTTATTATACCTCAAAAAGGCAGATTTTGTCAATACTTTTGTAGCAGTCAATGCTCCCGCCGCTGCTCCATATGACCGGAGCGCACCACCGGCACGGGCGGATCTGCCGCTTCCCATGTGATGGGCTTGGGTTCTTCCCGTTTTTCTTCTTTTTTCACATTCTCCCCTCCTCGCCGATAGTTTCTGCCGATGGGCAAAAAATATGTATCAACAAAAAAGCCTCCCTTGTGCAAAGGGAGGTGGATTCGCCGCAAGGCGAAGACGGAGGGATTGTAAAGTATCGACACATTACAATCCCCCCAGTCAAAATCAAAGATTTTGCCAGCCCCCTTTACACAAGGGGGTCTTATCATATCGCGGGTTACACTTTTTCAATCGCAAAAGCAAGTCGCAGCAGCCATCGGATGAGCCACGGTTTTTGCCGCAATTTTGCAGCCAATGCCTTCATGTGCAGATCAAAGGCTGTCAGCTCTTTTTCCGTCAGCTTGTGCTGGCTGTACTTCGCCTTTTCCGCCAGCGCAAGCAGCTGCTCCGGCGGCGATTGTCTGAATAAGCGGTTGCGGATGCGCACCGCTCTCCAGCGTGCCAGCGCCTGCTGATTCGCGTTGCCCCGATGGGTGTACCAATTGCGGATGATGATCCGCAGGCGGTACTGCGCCCAAACAGCCACGCATGCCAGCATCACCCACAGCAAAATGACGAGAACCGTTTTCCACGTGTCGTCTTTCTCCGGCTTTTCGGGTCTGGGCGGTGTGGGGATCGTGAACTGCGGGTCTGTGACCTCCGTCGGTTCGGTAGGCTGCGTCGTCGGCTCGGTGGTGGGAGCGGTCGGACGGGTCGTAGGCGCAGTGGGCGTTGTCGGCTCAGTGGTCGGCTCGGTGGTGGGATCCGTGGTCGGCGTGGGATCGTTGTAGCCGGGGGTGGGATCCAAAATCGTCCAGCCCATGTTTTCGTCGAAATACTCCACCCATGCATGGGCGCGGCTTTGCGTCACCGCCATCTCCCGGTCTTCCATCACGCCCAAGGCATAGCCGGTGACGTAACGCGCCGGGATACCTGCCGCCCGGAGCAAAACCGTTGCCGTTGTCGCAAAATGGATGCAGTAGCCGCTGTCGCCCTCGGTAAAGAACCACTTGGCGAAATCCTTCTCGTCCATGGGCATTTTTTCAGGATCAAGACTATATTCCGCGCTTTCGCGAACCGCATTTGCGATTCGGTTGACAATGGCTCGTGTGGTGGGATACTTTGAAAGCCCAAGAAGAATTTCCTGCTGCAGCACCTGATCCGCCCATTTTTTCGTTTCCTCCGGCAGCTGCAGACATTGGGGCCGCAGCTGTCCGTTAAGGTGGCCGCCGAGAATCGGGCTGCCCCAAGAGAAAGAATAGGTGGTTTCTCTGTCCTTATTGGGCAGCATGCCCCGCTCAAACAGCACCAAATCTTTCGGTCCGCCCTCGCCTGAGAAGTAATAGAACTTGCGGGCATTGGTCATGCGCACCGTCACGCGGGCGCTGCTGTAGGAATGTCCCCAGCCGGTGTCCACGCCGGAGCTGAATTCCGAAGCGGTCCAACGCTTTCCGTCGTAATTGTCATAGCCACGACCCCGCAGGTACAGATACCCGGTGCCGGTAGCAGTCACATAAAACGCCACCTGATCGGAGTCGCTCTTGCCGCCCAGCGTATCAAGAGAGATCTCATCCGCGCCGGAATCGCCGGAAAACCAGCCGGTATTGCCGGTCAGCCATTGCCAAAGGTCACTTTCCTGCAGCCATTGCTCCAGTTGTGAAAAGGCGCTTTCATTCGGCTCATATCCCTCCCGGGGCGCCGCCCAGAAAAAGCCCATGGTCACCAGCAGCACCGGCACCAGAAGCAACGCCGTGGCACGGCTCGCCTGCTTGGCATCGATGCGGCGCAGCGGATTGGTCAGCGCCAGCAGCAGAAGTCCTGCGATCATCAGCATCAGATATTCGCTGTCCGGGACAGTATCTGTCAGCACAAGGCAGAACATCAGGGGCAAAAACGCCGCAACTGCTGCCCAGATCGCCTTTTTCTGCCGGGAAACCACCCACACGATCACCAGCGACACGATACATGCAATCAACACCAGCGCATGGTTCATGCCCACGTTGGGGATCTCATCCTCCCAGTAAAGTACCGGCCAGTCGTAGCCAAGGCTGTAGGTGCTGCTGATCTCGTGGATCAAAAGCTTTTGGGAATTGATCACCGTGCGGGCATTGGGAAGGATCCAGAAGACTTCTGTTGCCAACGCCACGATGGGAACACCGAAGCGGTAACGGCTCGCCACCGTCCACGCAAGGCTGAAGCCAATGCAGATGAGCAGCAAAATCCCCAGATTGATGCCCTCCAGCGAAAAGCCGGTGGCGATGCAGGCGATGCCGCCAAAGCTGAGCGTGGCAGCCAGCAAAAATGCCCAGAAGCTGCCCGGTCGTCGGTTACCTGTCATCGGCAGCACCTCCGATCCAGTAGATCCGCGAATCATCCAAACCTACTTCACCCGCAGCGGGCTTCATGCCAAGCAGCTCATCCACTGCGTCCGTCAGTTCCTCTTCCGTGCGGATGTAATACTGCGACGTGCCTTCTGCGTGGACTGCGTGAAGCCGGAAGGGCATACCTGCATCCAGCAGATGCGCGCCAACGCCCATCAGTCTGCTGAATTTCAGATCCAGCTCTTCCTCAGAGCCGCAAAGGCACAGACCGACCATTGCCCTCTGCCCCACGGGGATCATAGGCTCACGGATCATGAGCTTACCCGTCTTTGCAGAGAGCTTCCAGTGGATCTGGTTTAAGTTATCCCCGGGGCGGTAAAGGCGCACCTCGTGATTTTCGGCATAACCGCCGCCGGGCTTCGGCTGCCACGCGGAAGCCAGCTGCCGCTGCAGCTGGGGAAGCTGCGTCACCACTGTTTTGCCGGGGCGGACGGTGAGCTGTGCTGTCACGTTTGTGCCCAGACGGAAGCGGAAGAGTCCCAGATAATCGGACACCTCCACCTTTTCGATGTGGCACGCCAGCTTGCCGCAATGGGTCGTGGGAAATGCCTCAGCACCCTTGATGCGGTAGATTTTCCCGGTCAACGGCTTAAATACCGTGATAAAGCATTGATACATCGGTGCCGGAATCCATGACTTGTTGGTGATCGCTGCGAACACAGCGTTTCCCCGCTGTACGACAGTGGGGCAATCCATATGGATGCGCAGGCTGAACAGCGCCGGCAGACTCAGCACCAGCGACACCACCGGCAGGCACAGAACTGTCAGCAAAAACAGCCATGCGAGCCACTTCTGGTATGCCCAGTAAAAGATCGTGGCGGCCAGCAAAACCGCCAGATACAAAATTCGACGTCTTGCCATAGGCTCAGTTCAGCTTCGGCGCAGCTACCGTATTAACGATCTGCTCCAGAATATCATCGGTGCTGACGCCGCCGGTCTGTGCGGCGGTGGTCAGCAGCAGGCGGTGTCCCACCGCCATAAGGAAGCTGTCCTGCACGTCACGGGGTACGACATAATCCCTGCCGTGGAGCTGCGCCAGAGCCTGCGCCAGAGAAACGATCGCAAGGGTCGCTCTGGGACTTGCGCCCCGCAGGAGCTTGTCGTGGGAACGGGTGGCGGCGATCAGACGGACAGCATAATCCACCACGATCTCGCTGACATGGGTGGCTGCCACCTCCTGCTGCATCGCCCGGAGGTTTTCAGCAGTCAAAATGCTGCTCAGCTGCGCCATGGGATTCTGTCCGCGGCGGGACAGAACCATCTGCTTTTCGTTCTCCTGATCGGGGTAACCGAGACTCAGACGGATCATAAAGCGATCCATCTGGCTGTCGGGCAGCATCTGCGTGCCGGCTGCGCCGGTGGGGTTCTGGGTGGCAATGACCACAAAGGGCTTGGGGATCGGATGGGCAACACCGTCAACGGTCACCTGACCCTCCTCCATCGCCTCCAAAAGGGCAGACTGGGTGCGGGAGGTGGCACGGTTCAGCTCGTCCGCCAAATACAGATTGCAAAGCACCGCACCGGGCTGATAGCGCAGTTGACCGGTCACGGAGTCGGGGATGGAGTAACCCGTCACGTCCGACGGCAGCACGTCCGGGGTGAACTGCACGCGGTTATAGCCAAGACCCAGCACCTTCGAGAAAGCCACCGCCATGGTGGTCTTACCCACACCCGGAATATCCTCCAAAAGGATATGACCGCCAGCCAGCATGGTGGCAAGCACAGACAGAAGCGCCTGATCCTTGCCAACGACCACCTTTCGCACCTGAGAAAGGACAGCCTGTGCCTGTGTTTTGATTTCGGAAGTACGTGTTTCGGTCTGCATACGCAACCCCTCCTTTTTTTCTTTCTATTCTACCTTGACGGCTGTATTCTGTCAAGGTTATGGCTGTTTTCGGAAGTCCTATTACAATAATCCTTTTTGCGGGCATTTTATTGCATTTGGTGTTGCAAATTTTTCAAAAAACGGCTATGATATAGGTGGATGAAACTGTAGACTGCAGAAAGGAAAATACGCCTATGTTCTTACAGGAAGCGCAGGAAGAATATGTACTGGCTCTGCGTCAGGGTCAGCGGGAATACAAAGCCCGCACCGCCGCCGGCAAAGATCCCTATCCCAAGGTGCTTGATGAGATCACCGCGGATCGTCCCACCGGCGCTGTGATCGACATGGGTGTGCTGGAGATCCCCGCCGAGCGGATCATCGGCACCAAATCCGCAGGACGCACTCACGCGTTCAGTGCCGGCTTTCTGCCTCTGCTGCCCCAGGAAAGTGAATTTGCATCCAAGTGGATCAACCTCTGCGCCGCCCATCTGGGCGACGGCATTCAGGATCCCATTTTGTGCTACGAATATTTAGGCGAATTTTACGTGCAGGAGGGCAACAAGCGGGTCAGCGTGCTGCGGCACATGGGTGCCACCCGGATCCCGGCTGTTGTCAAGCGGGTCATGCCGATGCGCGATGACAGCGCGCGGGTGCAGGCATACTTCGAATTTATCGATTTTCACCGCTGCTCCGACCTCTACACCATCCAGTTCCGGGAGCCGGGGGACTATGCAAAGCTGCTGTCTTTCCTCGGAAAAGAGCCGGGCGAAAAGTGGAGCGATCGGGAAAAGCGCACCTTTTCTGCCTACTACCAGTACTTCCGGGAAGCCTACAGTGCCCTCGGTCTTGACCGGCTGAAGCTGTTGCCGGAGGAAGCGCTGCTGTTGTGGCTGGATGTTTACCCCTTCCGTGATTTGGGAGCGCTGTCGGCAAAGGAGCTGCAGAAGACCCTTTCCTCCCTGCTGAATGATTTTATCTCCGTTTCCAATCCCGATGCCACGCTGGTGCGCACCGAGCCGGTGGATACCGAAGGAAAGCCCGGTCTTCTCAGCCGCCTTCTCTACGGAACGCCTTCTCATCTGCACGTGGCATTTGTGCATCCCCTTGACCCCGAAACCAGCACGTGGATCAAAGCCCACGACGAGGGCAGCCGGCATCTGGAGCAGGTGCTGGGCAATCAGGTGGTCGTCAGGAATTACTATCACGCCGACACCCCCCAGTTGGCGGAACAGCTGCTGGAGCAGGCTGTTGCCGAGGGTGCTGAGGTGGTTTTCGCCACCACGCCTCAGCTGCGCCGCAGCGTGCTGCGTGTGGCGGTCAAGCACCCCCATGTCCGCTTTTTCAACTGCTCCGTCGATACCCATTTTTCAAGTGTACCGTCCTACTACGGACGTATTTTTGAAGCCAAGTTCATCACCGGCGCGCTCGCCGGCGCGATGACCAAAAACGACCTCATCGGCTATATCGCCGACTCCCCCACCTTCGGCGTTCCCGCGTCGATCAACGCCTTTGCGCTGGGCGCACAGCTGACCAATCCCCGGGCAAAAATTTTGCTGCGCTGGTCCTGCCAGAAGGGCGCTCATCAGCAGGAATTTCTGGAAAAGGGCATCCATGTCATCTCCAACCGGGATGCCCCCACCGAAAACTCCGCCTATCTGAACTTCGGAAACTACGGCACCTATTTCCTCAACGACAATAACCTGTGGGAAGCCCTTGGCTCTCCCGTCTGGCGCTGGGGTCGGTGCTACGAAAACATCATCTACTCCATGCTGGTCGGCTCTTGGGCAAAGGAGGAGGAAGCCCACCGGGCTGTAAACTACTGGTGGGGCATGGACAGCGGTGTCATCGACATTCAGCTGTCTGACACCCTCCCCAGCGGTCTTGATAGCCTCGCAAAGCTTCTGACCCAGTCCATCCAAGGTGGACAGATCGATCCCTTCCGCCGCCGCATCTACGACCAATCCGGCAAGCTGCGCAACAACGGAAGCCACAGGCTCTCCCCCGACGAGCTGCTTTACATGGACTGGCTGTGCGACAATGTGATCGGCACGATCCCCACCTTCGACGAGATCGAGCCTTACGCCCAGCCGATGGTCCGGGAGCTGGGCATCTACCGGGATCAGATCCCCACGGAAAAGGAGGGTGCGCTGTGAAAATTCTCGCCCTTTCCGACGAAGAATGTCAGGGTCTGTGGGACTACTACCAGCCCGGCAAGCTCAAGGATTACGACCTGATCCTCTCCTGCGGCGACCTGAAGGCGGAATACCTTTCCTTTCTTGTGACCATGGCGCGCTGCCCCCTTTTGTACGTCCACGGCAATCACGACGGCGGCTACAAGCACCGTCCGCCGGAGGGCTGCGACTGTATCGACGACCAGCTGGTGGTCTACAACGGCGTGCGCATCCTCGGTCTGGGTGGCTGTCGGAAATACCACCCCGGTCCTCACCAGTACACCGAAAAGCAGATGCGTCAGCGCATCCGCAAGCTGCGCTTTCAGCTTTGGCGCGCCGGCGGTGTGGACATCGTGGTCACCCATGCGCCGGTGCAAAACCTCGGCGACAGCGACGATCCCGCCCATTGGGGCTTTGAGGCATTTCGCGAGCTGCTGGATAAGTACCGTCCGACCTACCTTGTCCACGGTCATGTCCACCTGCGCTATCAGCACGATCAGCCCCGTACCATTCAGTACGAGGGTACGACCATCGTCAATGCCTACGAGCGCTACACGCTGGAGATCCCCGAGGGGGAGCATCCCCTCAAAAACCACGGTCAGCTGATCTGGAAGACCTGTCCGAAGGCGCAGTCTGACTTCTGATTCTCAAAGAAAGAGGATACTGCCATGTTTCAAGGCTACAGCCCCGAGACTGTCGATTTTCTCTGGGGCATCCGCATGAACAACAACCGGGAGTGGTTTCTCTCCCACAAAAAGCAATATGTCGACACCCTCTACGAGCCTACCAAGGCGCTGGGCGCCCATGTATTCCAGCCCTTTGTGGACAAGTCCGGCACACTTTTGAAGGTCAGCCGCATCTACCGGGATGCCCGGATGCACCACCCCCTTCCCTACAAGGAGAGCCTTTGGATCTGCATCCGGCAGGATGTGGAGTGGTGGGCAGAGCATCCCTGCCTGTTCTTTGAGATCAACCCGGAGGGCGTTGATTACGGCTTCTTCATCTGGCAGCCCAAGCCGGCTGTGCTGGAGCGCTTCCGCCAGACCATCTCCGCCCATCCCCAGCAATTTCTGAAGCTGATCGCTTCCACGGAAAAGGCGGTGGGCATGCCCATCTCCGCCTCTCTTTACAAGCGCCCCAAGCCCACGGACAATCCCAAGCTGGCGCCCTACTTCGCATGGCGGGGTCAGATCGGCTGCATCCGTCACGAGGACTTCGGTCCTGACACCTTCGGTCCGGCACTTGCCGACCGGGTCAGGGACTTTTTTGAAAAGCTCACACCCTTATATGATTATTTCGTTCGTATCCATCAGGACTAACCAAAGGAGGTTACGATCATGAAAAAGACGATTTTTACCGGCATGGCAACCGCGCTGGTCACCCCTATGACCGAAACCGGCATTGATTTCGATGCGCTGGGGCGGTTCATTGAATTTCAAATTGCCAGCGGCATCGATGCGCTGGTTGCCGTCGGCACCACCGGCGAAAGTGCCACCCTTGAGCAGGCGGAGCAGACCGAGGTCATCCGTTACACGGTCAAGTGCGTGGCAGGTCGCGTTCCCGTCATCGCCGGTTCCGGCACCAACCACACGATCCACGTGCTGGAAAACACCGAAAATGCCTGCAAAGCAGGGGCGGATGCGGTTCTGATCGTGACACCCTACTACAACAAAGCCACCCAAACGGGTCTTATAGAGCATTTCACGGCAGCGGCAGACGTTTCCACCGTTCCCGTGATTCTCTACAACGTCCCCGGGCGCACCGGCTGCAATCTGCTGCCGGCAACCGTCGCCAAGCTGGCGGAGCATCCGCGGATCTGCGCTCTCAAGGATGCCAGCGGCAGCATGACCCAGTTTTTGGAGACGATGCGGCTGTGCGGCGACAAGCTCGACATCTATTCCGGCGAGGATGCCCTGACTGTTCCCATGATGAGCATGGGCTGCAAGGGCGCGATCAGCGTGCTGAGCAACGTCGTTCCCGCAC